>DATIZY010000350.1:0-3868 GCA_035516895.1 Thermoanaerobaculia bacterium
GGCGGACGAACAGGAGGAAGAGGACGAAAGAGAGATTCTTGTCCTCTTGGTGGTGAAGAGCGCAGTGACGTTCGCTCGCCGCTCGCTGGTCAAAGAATTGCTTCCGCGCATCGGGCGTAGAATCCATCGCGCCCGATGTACAGCTCACTTGCCCGACGTCACGTCCTTACGATGATCCTTGCCGGGGGCATGGGCGAGCGGCTGTATCCGCTCACGCGCGACCGGGCGAAACCCGCCGTTCCCTTCGGCGGGCGCTACCGGATCATCGACTTCGTCATCAACAACTTCATCAACTCCGGCTTTCTCAAGATCAAGATCCTGACGCAGTTCAAATCGAACTCGCTCATCGAGCACATCACGCGCACGTGGAGGCTGGTCCCGGAGATCGGCCAGTACGTCGACGTCGTCCCGGCGCAGATGCGCAAAGGCCCGTTCTGGTTTCGCGGCACCGCCGATGCGGTGTTTCAAAACCTCGAGCTGATCTTCGACGAGCAGCCGGAATACGTCTGCGTCTTCGGCGGCGATCACATCTACAAGATGGATGTGAACCAGATGCTGCAGGAGCACATGGCGAACGACGCCGACCTCACCATCGCCACGATTCCGGTGCCCCTCGGCGAGGCGCATCACTTCGGCATCGTCGAGATCGACAACGACTGGAAGGTCACCGGCTTCGTCGAGAAGCCGAAAGAAGGGGCGAAGACGATCCCGGGCCGGCCCGACATGGTGCTCGCATCGATGGGCAACTACATCTTCAAAGCGAGCGTGATGACCGATCAGCTGCAGCGCAACGCTCTGCGGGACGCGGCGCACGACTTCGGCAAAGAGATCATCCCGGGCATGTATCCGCGCATGAAGGTGTACGCGTACGACTTCGCGAAGAACTACATCCCCGGCGAAGCGGAGGTCAACCGCGGCTACTGGCGGGACGTCGGAACGATCGATTCGTATTACGCTGCGTGCCTCGACCTCGTGTCGGTCACGCCGATGTTCAACCTCTACAACACCGAGTGGCCGATCGTTTCGGCGCCGATGAACCTTCCGCCGGCGAAGTTCGTGTTCGCCGACTCGCAGACGCAGCGCATCGGCATCGCCACCGATTCGATGGTGTCGGACGGCGTGATCATCTCCGGCGGGACGATCAACCGCTCGGTGCTGCATCCGCGCGTCCGCGTGCACTCGTACACCGACATCGACGAATCGATTCTCATGGACGGCGTCGACGTGGGGCGCCACTCGAAGATCCGCCGGGCGATCATCGACAAAGGCGTGAAGATTCCGCCCGGCACGACGATCGGCTACGACGTCGAAGCCGACAAGCAGCGCTTCACGGTGACGGACACGGCCATCGTCGTCGTCCCGAAAGGCGCGCTGATCGAGGAGAAGGTGATGGCATGACGCCGGCGAAGCTGCGGTCCGACGGACGCGCGCCGGATCAGATGCGGCCCGTGACCATCACTCCGAATTTCACGAAGCACGCCGAGGGCTCGGCGCTGATCGACGTGGGCGACACGCGCGTGATCTGCACCGCGTCGATCCAGGAAAAAGTCCCGCCGTTTCTCTACAAGACCGGCAAGGGCTGGATCACCGCCGAATACGGCATGCTGCCGCGCGCGACGACCGAGCGCACCGAACGGGAGGCGGCGCGGGGAAAGCAGGGCGGGCGGACGATGGAGATCCAGCGGCTGATCGGCCGCTCGCTGCGCGCGGCGATCAATCCCGAGCTGTTGGGCGAGCGGACGGTGTGGATCGACTGCGATGTCATCCAGGCCGACGGCGGCACGCGCACGGCGTCCATCACCGGCTCGTTCGTGGCGCTGGCGCTGGCGTTAGGCCGCCTCTACATCGACGGCATGATGAACAGCTGGCCGGTCAGCGCGTTCGTCGCCGCGGTGTCGGTGGGCATCATCGGCGGCGTTCCGAGCCTCGATCTGAACTACGAGGAAGACTCGAAGGCCGGCGTCGACATGAACGTCGTCGCGACGGACAAGGGGCGATTCGTCGAGCTGCAGGGAACGGGCGAGACGGCGACGTTCAGCGAAGAAGAGATGAACGCGATGCTCGGGCTGGCCCGGAACGGCATCGCGCGCCTGATCGAGAAGCAGCGCGAGGTGCTCGCCCCGACCCTCTCGCGCGTCGACAATCTGGCGCGCGAGCGGCTCAATCGCAAATTCCGATAGCGACGTTCCCGACGACGAGGAGGACGAGGACAACGTCTTCGAGCTCTTCGTCCCCTCACGGTTGACCGACTGCCGCAGCATGTACACCACACCACGGTGCAGGCCGAGAAAGCCCTCGAACGGCCGGGAATCGATGACGTCATACCCCGGCACGCGATGGAACGCGATCAGGTACTCGCGCGGCGGATGTCCGCGCACGGCTTTTTTCCGGTCGGCGTTCGCGAGCTCGTAAAACGCCCACGCTTCGACGCCGCCATCGATCCGGTCGATGGCCACGCCGCGCGCACGAAGCTCGCCCCAGAGCGACCATCGCGCACGATTCCACGCGAAGGACTCCTGCACGCCCATCACCGAGAAGAATCCGATCGCCAGCAGCGCGACGATCGCGGCGATCTTCGCGCCGGCGCGCTGCCACGGGATCGCGAACGGCAGCGCGATCACGAGCGCCCATCCCGAATCGAGCGAATAGCGGTCGTAGTAATAGCCGGAAAGACAGAGCGCGAGCGTGGCGATGAGCACCGTCGCGATCGCCAGTCGCATCGCAAGCTCGCTCTTTTTCGCGACGATCAGCGCCCACACCAGCAACGCCGCGAGGCACGCGGAAAAGAGCGTGAGCGCGATCTTCGCCGCGCCGGCGAGCGCGAAGGGATAGTGATAGCCCATCGAAAACACATCGGTGAGATTCGGCGGACCGATGCCCAAATCGAACACGATCGGGCCCGGCAGAATGTCGGAGTAGAGATGCGCCGCTGAATACGGCATCCAATATCCGGCGGTGCCGAGGAGGATGACGCGGACGAGGATGAGGGCGGCGACGGCGGCGAGAGCGATCGCCGAACGCTCCGACGATTTGCGCATCACGAGCGGCAGCGTGAGCGCCGCGAAGAAAATCGCGCAATTGAGCGCGTTGAAAACGACGTAGTGATAGACGAGCGCGATCTGTTCCGGCAACCGGAAGCTCGACTCCTCGAGCATGTGGTAATGCGTCGCGAACATCTGCGGCGATCCCGCCAGCCAGTCGCGCTTGAAGAAAAAAAGCGCGACGAACGCGGCGAACGTGATCGCGATCGGAATCACGAAGCGTTTTCCGCGCCGCTGCAGAGCGAGGATCGCGAGCGGCGGCAGAAGATTGATCACGCCGTTCTGCCGGATGAACCACGAAACGACGACGGCAACGCAGCCGGCGATCACGAACGCCATCGAGTCGTCGCGCAGGCCGCGAAGAAAAAAGTAGAACGCCACGACGGCGGCGAAGAGATACGGCACGTCGGTCATGTACGTGCACGAGGCCCACAGAAAGATCGGATTCGCGAGAAGCGCGAGCGTCGCCGTCAGGCGGGGAAACGTTCCGAGCGGCGTCGCGCGGAGGATGCACCAGACCACGATCAGCGTCGCGGCGGAGAGCGTCAGCGTCGACGCGCGCAGCACCTCGAACCGCTCGCCGCCGAAATGCGTCCAGAGCGCGCCCCACAACACCTGCGCGCGCAAGCTGACCGCGGTGAACGGCGTGAAGTGAAAGTGTCCGGTGCGCGTGAAGTTCCAGGTGGCGACGGTGAAGTCCCAGTCGTCGTGCAGCGGAAACTCACCGCGCGGATCGATGATCGCGATGAGGGCCGCCCACACGCCCAGCACGAACGCGATTTCGACGATGTCGCGCAGCCGCTTCAACGCACGAAGAGTTTAAACTG
>DATIZY010000351.1:0-12503 GCA_035516895.1 Thermoanaerobaculia bacterium
GGCCGTCACCTGCCGGTGGTGACGGTGCTCACGATCGATTCGTCACGGTCCCGTTACCGGCGATTGCAGCGCGCGGCTCAGTTGAGCGTCGCGGTTGTAGACGTCGCGATGAAATTCCACGTGACCGTCGTCCGCCGCCCACGCCGTCCAATAGAGCACGTAGACGGGCTCGGGACTCGCGAGATGGATCGTTCGCTCGTTTTCCTCGTTGATCGCTCCGCCGAGCGATCCGAAGTCCCACTCCGGCTGTTTTCGCAGCAGATAAAGCGCGAGATCGAACGGGCGCTCGAGGCGAATGCAGCCGTGGCTGAATGCGCGCGAATCGAGATTGAACAGCTCTTTCGACGGCGTGTCGTGCAGGTAGACGCTGAATCGATTCGCCATGTTGAACTTGATGCGGCCGAGCGGATTCCATGGCCCGGGCAGCTGTCGCAGCGAGCCGCTTTTCAGGATCTCGTAGTGATTGCGGTTCAAGTACGTGCGATCGCGCCGCTGCTTCGGCCAGATCTCCTCGTCGGCGATGCTGTCGGGCACGAACCACGAAGGATTCAGAACGATGTCGGTGATCGTCGCGGGGAAGAACGGCGTCTCCCAGAAGTTCTTGCCGACGACGGTCTTCATCGACAGCACCGAGCGGCCGTTCTCGACGATGTCGAGGCGGAACGCGGCGATGTTGACGAGCGCGTACGAGTCGCCGAGCCGATCGGGCATCCACCGCCAGCGTTCCATGTTCAATTCGATCTGCCCGATGCGCTCCGACACCGGCACGTTGAGCTCGCGCAATGTTGCCCGTCCCACGACACCGTCGGGCGTCAGGCCGTGATGCGATTGAAAGCCTTTGACCAGCGACTCGAGCGGATCGTCGAAGAATTCCGACGCAGCCGGTGCGACGTCCGCCTCGTTCTTCGCCGGTTCGCGTGCGAGCCTCCGCCGCAGCTCGACGACCCGCGGGCTGCGGTCGCCGGGCCTCAGCGCGGGACCGGCGCTGACGAGCGGCCATCCGCCGCTGCGCTGGATATCGCGATATTGCTGCAGCGCGGCCCGAAGGCGGACATAGCCGGCATGTTGCGGCGCGAGCTTCTGCAGGACGCCTTCGATGTCTCCGGCATCGATGGCCGTCTCGAGCGCCGCCGCCAGGTCCATCCGCTTCGGCGGAATGCACCATTCGCGCATCAGCGATTGCGGATCGACGCGCCCCTCCGACAGATGCTGCGCGAGGAGGAGAAACGCATCGGTGGCCAGAGTGTCGCGGTCCCTCTCGCTGGTGACGCTTTGCAGAGCGCGAAGGTGGTAGTCCGCGGGATTGAGGCCGTCAGCGTCGGCGTCTTCGATCGCATGCACGAGCATGCCGATCGACGTCGGGTTCCACGCGAGCCGGTTGTCGCGCCGGGCGTAGAAGACGTTCACGTTGCGCTCGGCGCAGATCCGCTCGCCTGCCACCGTGATTGCGAGGACCGCGGCCGCGAGGATCACGATTCCAGGTTAGGCGTTCTTTCCGTGTTTGGCAGTGATTCCTGAAAGCGTGGGGCGAGTGATCGTCGTCACCTGGAGAGCGGGCGGTCCACGGCCATCCCCGCAGCGATACGCTCGAGCCCGTCATCCGACGGCGACGAGCTGCTCCGGTTTCTCGCGCGCCGCTGCCGCTGCGCGGCGGGTGATCGTCAGCACAGGCTGATGCGCGAATCGCGTCACGCGCTCGGTCGTTGTGCCGATCACTGTAGCGTCGGAGAACAATTTGTGCTGCGCGCCGAGGACGATGAGGTCTGCGCGGACCTGGTCGGCGACTTCGAGCACGCGCGCCGCGGGTTCGCCGGCCGACACGACCTGCTCGTACCGCGTGCGTCCGCGCACGAGCGGATCGACCCAGCTGTGGAAGCGGGTCTCGACGTTTGCCGGCGTCGTGTCGTCTTCGCGCTCGACCACGTGCATGACGATCACCTGTGCCTCGAGTGCGCCGGCGAGCGCGCACGCGTTCTCCAGCGCCTCCCGCGCCACATCGGTGAAATTCACCGGGCAGAGAATCGTCGCGATCTTCGTTTCGCTGTCGACGGGCCGTATCTTCGGCACCACCGTCATCACCGGCCGCGTCGTCTCGCGCAGGACGCGCTCCGTGACCGACCCGAGCAGCGCGCGCCGGAGCCCGTGGCGTCCGTGACTTCCCATGATGATGAGATCGGCGTTGACGTCGTCCGCGGTCATGACGATCGCACGGCCCGGGATGTCGTCGACGAGCATCGTGGCCACCGGCGACGTCGAAGGAACGTGCTTCGTGATGTATTCATGCAGCAGCCGTGACGCGCGCTTTTTCATGTGCGCGGCATCATCGGCGTAGTAGTACTCGCCCGAGGTCAGGAGCGTGAACTCCTCGGCATAGAGGAGCGTGATCTGCGCGCCGAGCTTCTTCTGGAACAGCAGCGCGTAGTCGAGCGCGAGGTCGCTGAATTCGCTCAGGTCCGTCGGCACAAGGATGCGCTGGATGGGACTCGTATTCATGTCCGCCTCCCGTTGCCCATCGTTGCCGCGGATCGCATCGGGCACCGTGACCGTCGGACACCTGCGGCTGTGACCCACGGTCGTCCGGCGAGTGATCGCCTCCCTCGCGACCGCGGAGAATTGCGCCTAAAAATTAAGTGAGATCGAAGGAGGATGTATGTCGAAAGTGACCGATACGAGTCTCAGGCACGATGTCGAAAAGGAGCTGGAGTGGGATCCGGCGATCGATGCCACGAAGATCGGCGTCGCCGCGACCGACGGCGTCATCACGCTCACGGGCAACGTGCGCAGCTATTCCGAGAAATGGAACGCCGAAAAAATCGCCAAGCGCGTTCTCGGCGTTCAGGGCGTCGCCAATGATGTCGAAGTGGTGATCGAGGAAACCGAGCATCGCGATGACGGCGACATCGCCCGTTCCGCCGTCAACGCGCTCAACTGGAACTTCGCCATTCCGAAGGACAAGATCAAAGTCATCGTCACCAAAGGGTGGCTGACGCTCGAAGGTGAAGTGGAGTGGCATTACCAGAAGCGCGCGGCGTCGGACGCCGTTCGCAATCTGCGCGGAGTGCGCGGCGTGACGAATGACATCGCCGTGCGGCCGAAGCTGCAGGCGGGCGATGTGAGCGACAAGATCCAGGCGGCCCTCAAGCGCAGCGCGGAGGTCGACTCGAAGAAGATCGCCGTGCAGACGACCGACGGGACCGTCACACTCACCGGCACCGTGCGCTCGTGGATCGAGCGCGAGGACGCCGTGAACGCGGCGTGGTCGGCGCCGGGCGTGACCAAAGTTGTGGATCGAATCGCGATCGAAGCGTGACGTAGAAGCCGGCTCTCCAGCCGGCTGGAGCCTCTACGTTCGATCTTCAGAGCCGGCTGAGAGCTGGCTCTGCGTGAGAGTCGGCTATACGTTGGCAAGGACATGAAGCTCGCGGTCGTCGCACTCGATTACGACGGGACGATCACCGGCGCAGACGGATCCCTCCACGGTGACGTCCGCGCGGCGATCCGCGAGCTGCGTTCGCGCGGCATCGCGGTTCTCATCGTCACCGGGCGCCGTCTCGAGCATCTTCGCGAAGGTGCCGGCGATCTTCGGATCGTCGACGCAGTCGTCGCCGAGAACGGCGCCCTCATTGTCTTCCCCTCCAGCGGCCGCACCCTCTTCCTCGGCCACGCGCCGCCGAAGATGCTGCTCGATGAGCTCAAGCGCGCGAACATTCCGTTTCGTACCGGCGAGTGCGTCATCGAGACCGCGGCGGCGCACGCGCAGGCGGCGCTCGCGGCGATCCGAAAGCTGGAGCTGCCGTGGGTACTCGAATTCAATCTCGATCGGGTGATGCTGCTGCCGCAGTCGGTGAGCAAAGGCATCGGCCTGCGCGAGGCGCTCGCCGCGCTTCGGCTCTCGGTGCATAACACCGTTGCGATCGGAAACGCCGAGAACGATCACGAGATGCTGGCCGTCGTCGAAGTCGGCGCGGCCGTGAAGTGGGGGAGTGAAGTGCTGCAGCGCGTCGCCGATGAAGTCGTCGAAGGCGACAGCGCCGCGGCCGTGGCAGCGTACATGCGTGAGGTCTCGGCCCGCCCGCGATTGACATCGACCTCCGGCCGCCGTCCGCTGCTGTTAGGCCGCGATGCCTCCGGCAACGTCATCACGTTGAACCTGCGCGGACGAAACGTGCTCGTCGCCGGCGATCCGCGGTCGGGTAAATCGTGGATCACGGGACTGATCACGGAGCAGCTGATCATTCAACGCTATTCGCTCTGCATCATCGATCCGGAGGGCGACTATCGCGGACTCGAGACGCTGCCCGGTGTCATTCTGTTCGGCGGAGACGATCCGCCCCCGCGGCCGCGCGAGCTGATGCAGGCCCTGCGCAACGCCGACTTCAGCACGGTCATCGATCTGTCGAAGCTCGCGTTCGATCAGAAACGCGAATACGTCCCGCAGCTGCTCAACATGCTCAACACCGTGCGGCGGCAGACCGGTCTGCCGCATCGGATCGTTCTCGACGAGGCGCACTATTTTCTGAACGCCGAGAACGCGGCGTCGCTGCTGGATGCCGAGCTGGCCGGCTACACGCTCGTGACGTATCGCCTCTCCGAGCTGCCGCGAACGATCGCCGATTCCGAAGACGTCGTGATCGTCACGAGGCACACCGATCCGCACGAGGTCGATGCGCTGAAACGATTGCGGCCGTCGTCCGATCCGAAGCTCGACTGGACCTCCGCGTTAGGCGGGCTGCGGCTCGAAGACGCGGTGCTGCTCGGCGACGACGGACCGCTGCGGTTTCAGATCGCGCCGCGGATCACGTTTCATGTCCGTCATCAGCACAAATACCTGGATGTGCCGGTCTCGGACCGTCACGCGTTTCTGTTCCGCCGCGACGGCAACGTCGTCGCGAGCGCGCGCTCGTTCCGCGAGCTCTGTGACGTGTTGAGCACCGCGGGGTCGGACGTCCTCGCGGAACATCTGCGGCACAACGACCTGTCGCGATGGATCCGTGACGTTTTCGGCGATCGCCCGCTGGCGGCGCAGGTAGGTGAGGTCGAACGCCGTTACGCGCTGCAGGCGACGGCGGATGTGAACGATGAGCTGCTGCGGCTGGTCCGCGACCGCTATTCGTGCGACGACACGCCGCTCGCGCCGTACTCGTCGCGGCTCCACTCGATGTACGACCCGTCGTAAAGGTGGACGTCGCGTCCAAGATAGCGAAGCGCGAAGTAGTCGACGCAGGCCTGCATTCCGGTGCGGCAGTACACGATGATCGTGTCGCCGTCTTTGACGCCTTCGTCGCGATAGAGCGCGGCGAGTTGATCGGCGGAGCGGAAGACCTGGAACGGCGCGGCGACCAGGTTCATGTTCCACGGCACGTTGACAGCGCCGGGAATGTGTCCCGCGCACACGATATCCGCTCCCGCCTCGGCGCCGAGGTATTCGGCGGGATCGCGCGCATCGACGAGCGCCAGCGGAAGCTCGCGGACCTCGTTCGCGTAGAGGATCGTGTGCAGCGCTGTCAGGCCGGTGCGCGCCTCAGGCCGCGGACGCGCGCTGAACCTCACGGCCGCGACGGCGGGAGGTCCGCTCTCGACCGGTCGTCGCTCGGCGCTCCACTTCACATAGCCTCCGTCCAGGATGGAGGTCTGATCGCCCAGGCCGAGGTAATCGAGAGTGAAAAAAGCGCGCGCCGCGGCGATGATGTCGCGGCTGTAGAGGATGATGCGGCCCCGATCGGGAACGCCTGCGGCTCCCAGCGTCGTTTCCAGCGCCGCAATCTCCGGCAGCTCGTTCGGAATGGAGTCGCGCGCGACGAGGAGATCGCGCAGTGCGACAAAACGGGCGCCGGTGATGTGACCGCTTGCGTACGATTCGGGATCACCGATTTCGACGATGGTCAGACCGCGGTCGAGGCGGTGCTGTTGCAGCCATTCGGTGGACACGAGCAGCTGATCGTTGACGCGTGCGGCAACGGGCGTTGCCGCCAGGACCAGGAGCGCGGTGGCGAGGAGAGCGATCGAGCGCCGCATCATAGCCTCCATTTCGTTCGCGGATCACCGTTGGCCGATGGCCGTCAACGGGGCGCGAAGCACGGCCAACGGTGTACGAATCACGCAGCGATCGGGAGTTTCTTCACTTCAACGTGAATGGTCTTCGGCTTCGCTTCTTCTTTCTTCGGAAGCGTGAGCTCGAGCAGGCCGTTCACATACGTCGCCGTGATCTTGTTGAAGTCGACGTTGGGCGGAAGCACGAAGTTGCGCGTGAACGTGCCATAGAAGCGCTCGATGTTCTTGTAGCCCTTCTCCGGCAGCTCCTTGTACGTCTTCCGTTCCCCGGTGAGCGTCAGAACGCCGTTTTCCATTTCGACCTTGATGTTGATCGCATCTTTGGTCTCGATCACATCGGCGGCCGGCATCCACGGCGTGGTGAGCAGCTCTTCGTCGAATTCAGGATTGATCCTGGCAAGGATCCGATCAAACTGATTCTTGATCGTGTTGAGATCCTCGAACGGATCGAAGCGGTTGAAACGAGTGAGCAGTGTCATGGTTTCCCCTCCTTTCGAGAGGAACCGTACGCCCGCGTGTTTTCCAGTGGAAGCAAAGCGGTCACACCGCGGAACGCTCACGCATCACAACCAGGACTGAGGACTGAGGACTGAGGACGTAGGACGTAGGACTTAGGACTTAGGACTTAGGACTTAGTGTGACACCTCTCCTGTTCTTTGGAATCTTCGTTCGCAGGGCGCAGATGAAAATTTCAAATTCCAAATGAAAAATTCAAAAGGACTCCATTCATCGGAAAACGGTCCCTGTTCTCATTTTGCTTGAATTTCAAATTTCGATGCGCTTCCCTCAGTCCTCAGTCCTCAGTCCTCAGTCCTCAGTCCTCAGTCCTCAGTTCTCAGTCCTAAGTCCTGAGCCTGAGTCATTCGACGCCGGGGTCGAGGAGCTCGTCGAGCACCGGCGAGCGAAAGCGCACCACGGTGCGCGTGCCGTCGCCGGCATCGAGGTCGAGCGCGGCGACGGCGCCTTCGGCCGTCGATTGAATGGCGACACGGCGCACGGACGGCACGCGGTGTCCGAGATGATCGGTGTCGATGAGCACATCGCCACGGTCGGCGCTGATGCCTCGCAGCGGCCGGTCGAGCGCCGCGTTCTGGCATCCGAACAGAACGCCGGAGACGTTGACGCTGACGATCGCGCCGTTGTGCAGCCGCGTGAAGCGGTCGAAAAAGCGGTTCCAGTCGCTCCTCGGCACCTCGGTCGCGGCCATGTCAAAAGCTCGCCGCGGCGTTTCGGCGAAGGCCGTTCTCGATCTCGATCGCCCGCGGATAGAGAATGTTGTTCTCCAGATGCATGTGACGGTTGATCTCTTCGGCGAATGCGTTCAGATCGTTGCGGAACGCGCTGACCGACTCGTCCGCCGGCAGCCGCTGCGCCAGCTCTCGCAGCGTGCGAAGACGGTCGCGATGGCTCTCGTGTTCCAGGAGCTCGCGCAGCACCCGCTGGCTGATGCGCATGTTGGGCGCGCCGAGAAGATCGTGGTTCGCGGCATCGAGATGGTTAATGAACGGAAAGAGCTCGCGCTCCTCGTTGAACACGTGCGACGAAAGCGCGTCGGCGAGATACGTGAAGAGGACGCGGATGCGGCGAAGCTCGCTGATTTCGCCGACGCTCGCGGTGACCTGATCGATCCGGTTGCGCAGCTCGGGAAGGTGCTCGCCGAGCGTGCGCCGGTGATCGCCGGTGAGAAAGTCGATCAGCGCAGGCAGCGGTTCTTTGAACCAGTTGATCTGACGTTGCGTGGTTCGGGCGCCGTCGAGCCTGGCGAGGAGCTCCTCGACATGGTAGCCGGCGTCGTGTGCCGCATCGGCGAGGGAGCGCAGACCCTGGCAGGAGTAGTCGATCCCCATGTCTTCGAAGATCGTTACTGCCTCCGGCATCACTCGCGTTGCATCCGCGAGAGTGGTGTCACGCGTGAAAATTTGCTTTGCCATAGTCCCTCCCGAGACTGCCAGCGTACGATGGGAGCAATCGCCGGCGAAGGAACGACCTCACGCGCGGCGAGTGAGCGAAGTCACAGCGCGTCATAGGAGGACCAAAGCCTCGAGCGCCGCATTGTTGAGGATCGTGAGCGCGGAGCCGCGGATCGCGATGATGCCTTTGTCGCGGAACTCCTTGAGCAGACGGGTCACCGTCTCGCGAGATGTGCCGATCAGCTGCGAGATGTCCTCGTGCGTCATCAGCAGCTGCACGCGGATCCCGGCCTCGGACGGTTTGCCGCGCTCGTTGCTCCACGTCAGCAGAAGATTCGCGAGCTTTTCCGCTGCCGAGTGGGAAAGCCCGAGGGCCCGGATGTGATCGGCGGTCGACTCGCATTCCTGCCCGAGCTGCCGCGCTGCGCGGATGCACGCCTCGTCGTATTCGCGAACGAATTTGAGGAAGTCATCGCGGCGGACGAAATTCACTTGCGTCGGCTCGAGGGTCTCGGCGGTCGATTTGTACGGATTACCGGTGAACGCGCTGGACAGGCCGAGGACTTCGCCTTGCTGCGCGATGTGAGTGATGAGCGTCTTGCCGTCGCCGGCCGAGATGCTCAGCTTCACGCTGCCGCGGCAGACGAGAAACACGCCGCGCACCGGCTGTGCCTCGGCGAACAGCACTGCGCCTTCGGGATAGACGTTCGTGAACGCGAGTGAATCGAAGATCTTGAGCGCGACGGAGTCGAGGTTGCAGAAGAACCCTTCCGTCCGCCATTTGCACATCACGCAGTTTTCGAAGAATTCGAATCCGTAAGGGGTGGCTCTCATCGGCGCCGCCTCATTGTTTGCACGACTCCCTGCCCGAGCAGATCGAGCAGCTTTTCAATCGTGACGACGCCGGCGATCGCATCGCCCTCGACGACGGGCACGCATCCCACTTTGCGTTCCCGCATGAGCTTCGCCGCGTCCTCGATGGGCGCTTCGGAGTCGAGGATCGGCACTTCCGTCGCCAGATCACCGATCGGTCCCTCGGCGTTCGTCGTGCAGGCGCGCTCGAGGTCGGCTTCCGAAACGACGCCGTGGATTGCGCTGCCGCGAGTGACGATGACATGTGCGATGTCGAAGGAGCGCATCCGCTCGAGAGTCCTGCCGGCCGGCTCGTCGTCACGGATTCCGAGTGTCGGGCTGATCACATCGCGCAGGCGCAATTGAGGCGTTTCCCCCGATGGCAGTCTCGGCCCCGTAGGGATGGCGACGCTGGCTCGCGCATCACGCCTGTGATGTGTTCGGCGTCACACGTGTCCGCTCAGCCACTCGGCGGCGATCACACCCGCTGCGTCGGAGTAGATCGGATTGATCGATCGCGCGGCTTCGACGGACGAGAGGACGCGGAGGGTCGCCGGTCCGGCGAGCGATTCGGAGACCGCTTGCGCGCGGCGCATCTCGATTGCATCGTCCTGCATGAACAGCAGCAGCGGAATGGCGAGGCCGTCGGGGACGTCGGAGGGCTTCACGGTGGCGTCGACGACGATCGCACGCAACGATGAAGAATCGGCCGCGGCGGAGCGAAGCAGTCCGCGACCCGCCCAGCCGCCCGCGACGGCTGCGATCGGCAAACGGCTCGTCGACGGATTCTCGCGCAGCCAGTCGGCGATCGTGAGGATGCGCTCGCTCTGCAGCTCGGCGTCGCCGCTGAAATGCCCGGTGCGCGAATCGAACTGCGCTTCGTCGGGAGTCATCAGATCGACGCACAGCGTAGAGAAGAGCGCGTCGTTCAATCGCGCCGCGAACGGATCGGCGGTCTCATGCTTCATCGTGCCCAGTCCGTTGACGAGAATGACGACGGCGATCGCGTCGGGCGGCGTGTTCAGGCGGCCGGCAAGAATCGCCGGTCCGGTGGTGATCAGAACGGACTCGCGCTCGGTGGTGTCGGTCGAAAACATCGCGCACCTCCTCATCGATACATTTGCGCGCAACGCAAAATGCCGAAAGGGCGGGTGAAGCGCCGCCCGAGTGACCGCGGTCACGGGGATTGGGCAGATTGGGGGTCAGGTCTGTCTTTCGTCCTTTTTTCTACTCAGCGTAGAGGACCGTGCGGCGATAGGGACAGAAATGCCTTGGAATCAAGTTCTTACCGGGCGTTCATTGCGACGCGCATGCTACAGCGCGAGTTCTCTCGAAGATCTACGATCAGTAGAAAAAAGGACGAAGGGCAGACCTGACCCCCCAACTAGAACGGGCGATCCTTCAGGGCGAGGAGCCAGCCGGTGGCGCTCACGACGAGATGCAGCAGAAAGTAGGAGACGAAGGCGATCGCGATCTCGCTTGGCGTCAGCGGAACCACGATCAGAGTCATCGCGATCGCTCCGACGATGTAGTCGATCTGATCGAACGGGAACCACGTCTCGCCGGGCGGAACACGGCGCAATCGTTTGAAGAAGCTCTTGAGCAGATCGCCGAGAAGCGCACCGGCGCTCATCAGAGCTCCAACGACCAGCGGAAATGGCAGATGATCGATCGCCCGCTGCACGGCAAAAAACGCGACACCCGCTGCGACTCCGCCGATCAAACCTCTCCATGTCTTGTGACTGCCGAAACGCCGCACGCTGACCGGCGGTCCGTCGCCGAAAATCTTCGTGAGCAGCACTGGCGTCATGTTCGCGACACCGGCCGGCAGGAAGAAATAGATGATGGAGACGACTTCGCGGATCGTCACAGGCTCCGTCCGGCGTGGCGCCACACCTCACGCCGCGTGAATTCGTCGCGCTCCTCTTCCTCGATCCCTTCGACCGTCGCGCGAATGTCGCGCTCGATGCGCGGCAGCACGACTTTGCGCAGCGCGTTGAAGATCTTCGTCGTCTTCCGCATCGCGAACCGAAGTCTGCGGATCGCCGTCTCTTCCTGCGCGAGATCGATGAGCGGCTGCAGCAGCTCGACAAACGCGGCGCCGGCGACATCGAGCGATTCGGCGGTCGCCGCCGCGCCGTAACATGCGCGGAACGTTTCATACACCGCGTCGATCCGCGCAACGCGCACGCCCATCACAGAGCTCGCACGCTCGACGATCGTGACATGCGCGCTCTGCGCGAGCGACGCCGCCTCGATCGCGTCGATGCCGAGCTCCACTCGCGCGACGCGTAGCTTGAAATGCGCGCCCTTGTACCAATCCTCCACCTTCGCGCGCAGCGCCGAGCGGCGATGCTCCCGCCGGAGAATCTCGCGCAGCAGCGCCTCGCGTTTGTGATCGAGAAGCTCGGCGCTGCGCTGCGCCGCCTGACGGTCGCGGCGCAATTCGTAGAGGCGCGAGCGAACGGCGGAGGAGATCACGACGGCAGCTCGCCGAGGACGCGGAGAGCGAGGTCGAGCGTCTCGCCGATCGTGCGCGCGTCATCCCGCTTCTGCGAGAGGAGCTCGCGCTCGAACCGCTCGCCGAAGCGGAGGTACCTTCGTTCGACTTCGGTCAGCTCGTCGGCGCCGATGATCGACGCGAGCCCGCGCGCGCGCTCGACGCGCGCCAGACCGGCATAGAGTCGTTTCGCGATCTTCGGATGGTCTTCTCGCGTGCGGCCTTTGCCGATCCCATCGGACATCAACCGCGACAGCGACGGCAGCACGGAGATCGGCGGATAGACACCGCGCCGCGCGATCTCGGAATCGAGCACGATCTGTCCTTCGGTGACGTAGCCGGTGAGATCGGGAATCGGATGGGTCATGTCGCCCGACGGCAGCGTGACGATGGGAATCTGCGTCAGCGATCCCGGCCTGCCGGCGATGCGTCCCGCACGCTCGAAGATGGACGCGAGGTCGCTGTACAAGTAACCGGGATAGCCCTTGCGGCTCGGCACTTCGCCGCGAGCAGCGGAAATCTCCCGAAGCGATTCGCCGTAGTTCGTGATGTCGTGCAGGATCACGAGCACGTGATAGCCGGCGTCGAACGCGAGATACTCCGCCGCCGTGAGCGCGCAGCGCGGCGTGATGAGCCGCTCGGCGCTCGGATCGCTCGCGAGATTCAGAAACGCGATCATGCGTCCGCGCGATCCGGCGGCGCGAAAGTCCTCGAGGTAGCGCTCGGCCGTGTCATGCGAGAGCCCGAGCGCGGCGAAGACGATCGCGAATTTCTCGACGCCCGGGGCGCGCGCCTGCCGGATGATCTGCATCGCCAGATCGTCGTGCGCCAGTCCCGACTCGGTGAAGATCGGGATCTTCTGGCCCAACACGACGGAGTTGAGCGCGTCGATCGCGGAGATGCCCGTCTCGAGAAAATCGCGTGGATACTCGCGGCGGACGGGATTGATCGGCGAGCCGCCGATCTCCCGAAGCTCGATCGTCGACGGCGGCGGCAGGCCGTCGCGCGGCCGTCCGAGCCCGTCGAACACGCGGCCGAGGAGCTCGGGGCCGACGCCGAATCGGAGCGGCCGGCCGTGAAAGCGAATGCGTGATGATTCGAGCGCCAGGCCGTCGGTGATGCCGAAGACTTCGATGATCGCCCCGCGCTCGGTGGTCGCCAGGATGCGTCCCGGCCTAACATTGCCGTCG
>DATIZY010000352.1:0-2787 GCA_035516895.1 Thermoanaerobaculia bacterium
AAAGTATTACGAGCGCGTCGCCCCCGCCCCGCTCCTCGGCCAGGATGCGCTGAGGGACCGCGATACGAGACGCGTTCTGGCATCGATGGGTCTCGTCGTTTTCGAGCAGGCGCGCGCGGAGCTCGCTCACGCACTCGCATCGGAACACGTACCCGACACCCTCATTGCTGTTCGCGGACGCTTCCGCCTCTCTGCCAGCGCGGCCCGGGAGCTCGGCAGGGAAATCAGCGCTCTGCTGGGACGATGGCGCGAACGCGAGAGGAAGGCGCCGCGGAAGGCGAAGTCGTACGCACTGACCGTTGCGCTGGTTCCGGCAGAAGAGCGCTCCCCATCGAATCCCTGAATCGTGACCCGGTCAGCGTGCCGAAGTGGATCACTGAACCCTTTCTCGAGTCGCAGCAGTGTGATGTGCGCGACGGGGTTCTCGCCCGAATCGCACGCGGCCGCCGCCGGATACCACGAGCCGCGGCGTCGATGCAGATGGCCGAGGAAACGGAGCGCGGCATCGGTCTCCAACTCGACCATCTCGCGCTGGCCAGCGCGGGTCCGTTTTCCTCTTCACCTTCAGCCCATACACCGCAATCGCGGATCATGGCTGCGATGCTGCCGGTACACATCCCGTGGCGTGGCCGAGGTGATTGAGAGCGACGGCGGTGAATCCGCAGCTCACGTCCATTTTGGAGATCGCGTCGACGATCGCCGCGTCTTCGCCGTGCAGCTTCTCGAGCTCGGCGCGCGCGGTCGACGGCTCGAGCGTGATGCGCCGCCCGCTCTGCGCGGCGTCGATGACGATGTCGGGCGACCAGCCGTTCGGCCAGCTCGCGTCGAGGATCTCCATCGCCGCGCGCAGGCGCGAGATCTCCCCGCGAACGCCGCTGACGAGCTCGGGCGGCGCGGCGGGCGCATTGACGACGACCTCGACGCGCTGGTTCACCGGGTGCGGCGGCACGGTGATGATCGTGGTGAGCTTCGGACCGTCGTAGCTCCAGGTCCCTCCGCTGACCGAATCGGGCGGCAGTGTATTCACGAGCCGAATCTCGTAGCCGCGCTGCTTCGGCATTCCGTCGTACGAGCCCTGCACCGGCAGGATCTCGATAGTGCCGCCGCTGTGGCGGATCGTGGTCCATGCGAATTCGTTTGTTTTGTAGCCGAGGTCGTTGCCGGCGTCTTCGTAAAGGCGCGTCTGTCCGTCGGCACCCGGAAAAATAGTTATGATTAATTGTGACGATTTATCCTTGGGCTGCATCGGAACGATCGCCCCCGCTTTGACGTAGACGGGAATCTCGTCGAGCGCGAAGCTGCGCTCGATCTTCGCCGGTCCCTGCAGCTCTGTTCCGGTAAACCATTCGATCCACGTGCCGGGCGGAAGCCAGATCTTCTGCGTCGCCAGCTGCGAGTCGTCAGCAACCGCCGTTGCGATCGGCGCGACGAGCATGTCGTCGCCGAACATGTACTCATCCTTGTAGTCGTACGCCTCGGGCGCCTCGGGATACTCGTAGTAGAGCGGATGGACAATCGACACGCCGGTGTCGTAGGCGTTGCGCGCGGCGGTGTAGATGTACGGGATGAGCGACTCGCGGAGGAGATAGGCGTCGCGCATCACCTTTGCGTACTTGTCGGGATAGGCCCAGATGCGGCGCTCCGATTGCGGATCCTTCGTCGTGTGCGTCCGCAGAATCGGACTGAACGCGCCCCACTGAATCCACCGCGTGTAGAGCTCGGGGTAATCCGGATCCTGCGGGACCCCGGCGACCGGTTTGGCGCCGAGGTTCACGCGCATGTGGCCGCCGATGTCGTGCGACCAGTAGCCGTAGCCGACGTTCGCCGCAGTCGCTGTGAAGTACGGCTGAAACGCGAGCGACTCCCACACGGCGATCGTGTCGCCGGAAAAGCCGATCTGGTATCGATGATTGCCGAGTCCGCCCCAGCGATGAAAGAGGATGCCGCGCTTGCCGCGCCGCTCCATGTCGGTGAAGTGCGTGTAATTGAGCCACCATGTCGGATTCACGCCGGCGACGGCGGTGTTCGGCTCCTGCTGCCAGTCGAGCCAGAAGAAATCGATGCCCTGCTGCTCGAGCGGATGGTGAAGGATGTCGAAGTAGTTCTCGGCGAATTTCTTGTTCGTGATGTCGAACGGCACGTATTTCTCCGTCGCCGGATCGATTCCCATCGCCCGCGCCATCTCCGGATATTGCTGCTCGAACGGCTGCACGCCCGACGCGGGATGCATGTTCAGCGTCGTTTTCAGTCCCTGCTCGTGCACCCACTTCAAAAATCGCGTCGGGTCGGGAAAGTAGAGTTTGTTCCACGTGTAGCCGGTCCAGCCTAACGTGTGCCCCGACTGATCTTTTTTGTTCTCCCACCACTTCACGCCGAACGTCGGATGCCAGTCCATGTCGATCACGAGCACGTCGAGCGGAATGTCGTGCTGCTGGAATCCGCGAACGAGCTCGATGAACTCCGTGTCGGTGTACGCCCAGTATCGCGACCACCAGAGACCGAACGCGAACCGGGGAGGCATGGGTATCTTTCCGGCGACTTTCGTAAAATCGGACATGGCTTTTCGATAGTCGTGGCCGTAACCGAAAAAATACCAGTCTTGATGTTTTGTCTCCTCCCTGGCGGTGACCCAGGGCCAATCGGACCCGTCAAATAGAGGCCGTTCAGAATCATCGACGACCACCCACCCATCCCTTGAGAGGATCCCCGGTTCGAGCTTTGTCTCTCCTCTAACGCCGTCGAGTGTTCTGATCGTGCCGCCGAGATTTCCGCGATCGACCATGCCTG
>DATIZY010000353.1:0-3749 GCA_035516895.1 Thermoanaerobaculia bacterium
GGAGACGATTGGGAATCTCCAGGTCCATCCACTCCGGACTGCTCGTCTTGCGTGTGGGTTGTGCCATCGGACGCGCTACACTCTCGCAACTGTGACCGCGCTCAACTCCATCGGCACATGAATTGTAGAAAATGCCGGTGGGTTGAACAATCAATCATCTCATGTCTGATCTGACGAGCCTCGTCGACGATACATCGCTCAAGCGGGCCGATCTTCACTGTCACAGCCGCTTCTCGGTGTTCAAGTATTTCCGCCGCGCGAACACACGAGACTGCTACAACGCGCCGGAGGACGTCTACCGCATCGCCAAAGAACGAGGGATGAGCTACGTCACCCTGACGGATCACGACTCGATCGACGGTGCGCTCTATCTGTTGAACAAGAATCCCGACCTGAAGGATTTCTTCATCGGCGAAGAGGTCGAAACCTACTTCCCCGAGACCGGCCAGCGCATCCACATCGGCGTGTGGGGTCTCAACGAAGCACAGCACCGCGAGATCCAGCGGCTGCGGCCGAACATCCGCGAGCTCGTTCCTTACATGAAATCCGAGCGGATGCTGTTCGGCGTGAATCATCTCTTTCAGAACTACCGGATGAAGAACGTCGCGGCGCGCTACATCACGGAGATCCTCGACATGTTCGACGTCTTCGAGGTGCTCAACGGCGCGATGGCGTCGTTTCACAACAAGACCGTGCAGGACCTCATCGCCGTCGTGCAGCAGGAGCACGGCCGGCGCGTGTCGATGGTCGGCGGCTCCGACGCGCACACGCTCAAGCACGTCGCGAAGGTGCACACGGTTTCGAAGGGTGACACGGTCGACGAGTTCCTGCAGAACATCCGCGGCGGCGAATGCTTCGCCTGGGGCGAGGAGATGCGTTTCCGCGATCTCGTCGCCGACATCTACCTCCTGATCCTCGCGTATCACGGCGAAACGCGCGCCGATCTGCTCTCGACCGAGTACACGCGGACCGACAAGACCATTCAGCTCGCGATGCGCCTCGCTTCGATTCCGACCGCGATCTCCGGCCTGCCGGCGGCGATCACGTCGCTCAACTACCTGAAGCAGATCGTGATCACGCGCGGCCTGGCGATGCGCTTCGATCGCCTGGTGAATCAGATTCGCCCGGAGCGGTAGCGATGGTGGCCGGACAATCCCGTCTGTCCGGACTGGCTCGATTGTCTGTTTTGCGCGTCTAGAAATTCACCGCGAGGCCGCCGATGTACTTGCGCGTCGTGCCGTCGGTTTCGAGCGCATCGAGCATGAACGGCGAATTGACCGCACGCGCAACTTCGATCCCGAGCAGCACCTTCAAATCGAGGGGCAGGTGAAGGTCCTGCGCAACCCGGACGTTCATCCGCTCGCTGCGATACTCCGCCGTTCCGGCCGGCAGCGGCTGATGGAGCTGGCGATAGGAGACCGCGAGCGTCGTTCCGCTCGGGTAGTAGGTCGACTGCACGTCGCTGGTCAGATAGACCTTGTTCTCGCCGATCGTGCCGACGGCCGGCGTCGCCGTTCCCGCCGAGGATGAGATGTCGATGAGGAACGTGCGGCCGAGCTCCCTGCGGTACGCGAGGCGCAGATCGCGGCGGACGTCGCCGGTATCGATGTAGAGGCCGTCCCAGAACTGCTCGAAGCCGTCGGTGAAGACGATGCGCAGCGGCGAGTCGGCCGCGCTGACCGTCGCAATCGCCGAGAATTTGCTGTTCTTGTCGTCGCCGGAGACGAAGCCGAACGAATACGCGTATCGCGGCAGCACGTTCGATTCATCCGACCACATCACGATCGACGGCAGGATGTTCTGCCGGTCCGGATCGTAGACCTTGTACATTCCCGACACGACGAAGGATGCATCCTTCGACAGCTTCCACTCCGCGCCCGTTCGCGGCGCCCACTCTGCGCCGTACAACCCCATGCGGCTCGACATGCCGTAGCGCACGATGACCGATGGGATCAGCTCCCAATTCGCGTTCGCGGTCAGGTCCGCGGTGCGGAACGTGGCGTTCGCTGCGTTGTGCAGGCTTTCCTGCGACACGCGCAGCGTCACGCCGACGTCGGTGCGCTGCGTCTGAAGGACGGTGGTGTTTCCGGCGACCTCGATCAGATTCGATCCCGGATTTCCGGCGAAGAGGTTTTGCTGCTCGAGATAGCGGACCTGCAGGCGTGCGTCGCCGTGCTGCCATTCGACGTTGTTCGAGCTGATGTCCGCCTGCTGCTGGGCGGCGGGAACGTTGCGGTACAACCACCAGCTCTTCGTCGACCCGACGCGATACGCGTCCGTTGCCGAAGAGCGAAGCTCCATCTGCATCCCGCTCGATTCGGCGATCGCGTTGCCGAACGGACTCCCGTCGCTCGGATCGTCCACGCGATGAATGTCCCCGCGGAACCCGAGCTGCCATCGGTCGCCGATCCGCGACTGAACGCCGAGGGCGGTCTGCGCGAAGCCGGGGTTGGAGGATTGATCGCCGACACCGGTCATCGAGACCATCTCGCCTTTGATGCGCGGGATTTGATAATCGTTCGAGGCCATGACGACCGGCTGGGCCATCGCCATGTCGAGCTCGCGGAGAATGTCGGGAGGCAACGAGCCGCGCAGCTCCCAGATCTCCTGATTCGTGTCGCTCGCCGTGCGCTTGCCGCCGTCGAGACGAATCGCGAGGTGGTAGTCCTTCTGCGTCGGCACGATCATCGTGGTCATCGGAGCAAAGCCGGGCTTCACGGTGATGATGCGGTACACGGCAGCGGGAAGAGCGCGCAGCGAAAAGCCGCCGTCCGCGCCGCTGAAGGTTTGACTCGCTTCGAGCGTGTTCAGATTGAGCGCGATGACGAGCGCATGCTCGACCGGGCGCGCCGCGGCCGTGACGAATCCGAGGACGTTGAGCGCGGCGGGGAGCGGGAGAGAATCCGGGCGTGCCGTACTCGAGGATCCGAGGATGGCGCATGCAAACGCGATTGCGGAAAATCGGCGCATAGCTCCTCTCCTAACGCTCCGGGCAGTGTATGGAGACGAAGCGGGAGAAGTCAAACATCGGGCTTGGGAAAGGCGTGCAAAAGGGCCGCCGCTTCCGCACGCCCCGCCCGGGCGGGTGGCGGGTGGCGGGTGGGTTCCGAGGTACACTTCCTCACGGTAGTCACGCAACCGCTCCTCGCTTCAGCCACCAAGCAAATTCATGACTGAAAGTACGTATCGCACGCTCGTTGCGTGGCAACGCGCGATTGACCTCGCCATCCAGGTACACACAATTTCGAAAACTTTCCCGCGGGAAGAGCGCTTCAGCCTGACGGCGCAGATCCGCCGCTGTGCCACATCAGTTCCGAGCAACATCGCGGAAGGCCGCGGCCGCGGCAGCGCACGCGACTACAGACACTTCCTTAGACACTTCCTTCATCAGGCGCGCGGTTCGTTGTATGAAATGGACACGCAGATTACGCTTGCCCGACGACTCGGGTACTGCAGTGATGCCGACATCGCCAACGTGCAAAGGGCAATCAGCGAAACCGCGCGCCCGTTGCAGGGCCTCATTGCGGCGTTAGACCGAAAGATCGGCGGTCCCTAACCCACCCGCCACCCGCCACCCGCTACCCGCCACCCGCTACCCGCTACCCGCTACCCGCTACCCGCTACCCGCTAAACGCTAAACGCTAAACGCTAAACGCTAAACGCTAAACATGCTTCTACGGTTGGTCGTGAAGCATATCCCACGGAAACTCGATCGTAATGGAGTTCAGAACTTCGCTAACATCCTTCTG
>DATIZY010000354.1:0-15712 GCA_035516895.1 Thermoanaerobaculia bacterium
CAACCGCGTCCGCCGCTTAGGACAGGCTGCAGCGTAGAGGGGACATGAAGGTCGCCACCTGGAACGTCAACGGGATTCGCGCCCGCCACGCGCAGTTTCTCGAATGGGCCGAGCGCGAACGGCCCGATGTGATCTGCCTGCAGGAGCTCAAAGCGTCGCCGGCGCAGGTGCCGGAGTCGATCTGCGCACTCAACGGCTACTGGTGCTACTGGCACGGCGCCGGCGCGTACTCCGGCGTCGCGCTGCACTTGCGACGCGATTCGTTTCCCGCCGAGCCGCAATTCTCGCATCCGGAGTTTGACCACGAGACGCGCATCGTTCAGGCACGCACCGGCGACACCGTATTCGCTTCGGCCTACGTCCCGAACGGCGGCAAGGACTACGCTGCAAAGCTCGCGTTCATGCGCTCGCTGATCGACTACGCGCACGCGATGCGCGAGAGCGGCACGAAGCTCGTGATCTGCGGCGACGTCAACATTGCCCGGAGCGACATGGACGTGCATCCGAAAGAGCGCAAGCCGAACATCATCGGGCAGCGCCAGGAAGAGCGCGATCTGCTCGAAGCGCTCATCGCAGAGGGGCTCGCCGACGTCGGACGGAGGCTCTATCCGAACGACGAGAACTACTTCACCTGGTGGGCGCCGTGGAGAAATCTGCGGCAGCGCAACATCGGCTGGCGTCTCGATTACGTGCTCGCGAGCGAAGCGCTCGCCGAGCGCGCGATCGCCTGTCCCTCGTATCGCGAAATCGGGACGAGCGATCACGCGCCGGTGGTGGCGACGTTCGAGTAGGCCTCACCGCGGCTGCGCGGCACCCTCTCTCGCGTGCGGGAGAGGGACTTTGATCAGCCGCGCGGAGGACCGGATGACGGGCGGCGCTACTCCAGCACGACGATTACGACGCGCCGGTTCTGCGAGCGGCCGGCTTTCGTCTTGTTCGATGCGATCGGAAGCGTGTCGCCGTAGGAGATCGTCGACATGCGGTTGAGCGGAATGCTGTCCTGTCGCGAGAGGTAACGCCGCACGGCGTCCGCGCGGCGCTGACCGAGGTCGTCGTTGTAGCGCGCGCCGCCGGTGTCATCGGTGTGGCCCTGGATCTCGATCCACACAGGCTCGTTGAGCGCTTTCACTTTCGCGGCGAAATCATCGAGCGCCGCCAGCGAGTCCTTGGTCAGGTTGTACGAATCGCTCCGGAACTTCACCTGATCGTCGGTGAAGGCCTGCTGGAAAACGATTTTGCCCTTCGCCAGAACCCCCGCTTCCTGCGCGCGCTTGAGCGCGTCCTGAGCTTCCTGTCCGAGCTGATCGACGCGCTGATTCGTCGCCGCGAGATTGGCATCGGTCTGCTTCTGTTTGTTCTGCAGATCTTCGACCTGCCCTTCGATCGAGTCGATCTTCTTGCCCTGGTCTGCCTGTGCCGCGGCGATCTTCTGATCGACGCTGCTCGAGGTCGCGCACGCGGCGAGGGCGACCGGCAAAACCGCAATCGTTAAATATTTCGTGATTCCTTTCATGAACCTTTTTTCCTTTCTTTGATCGGCGGCTCCGTACCGAAGTAGCCCGCCCGAACACGCACGCCGTGAACGCGCGAAGCGAGCTGGAGCGAAATGCGGCGGTACTTTACCCCACCCTGACCGCTCGGGGTGAAGCCGATCAGGTATTGAGCTCGGAGGTCTTTTTCGATCGCCGCGACGGCGAGCGCGATCTGCTGCGGCTGGTTGCCGAGGTACAGCTTGCCGCCGGTGAGATTGGCGACCGCGTCGAGAAGATCGAGGTCCGACAGCTCCTCTTTCGACCTGGATTTGCCGGCAAGCTCGCGCGGATCGCGGATGCCGAGCGGATAAATCGGCACCGATTCGCCCTGCAGCATGCGCGCGAGATCGTCGCGCGTGAGCTTCGACGCGTTATCGATGCCGTCGCTCAGCAGGATGATCGCGCGCGACGGATTCTTGCCGAGCCGGCTGCGCTCCGGCATCGTGGCGAGCGCGTCGACGAACGCGGTCTTGCCGTACGGCGTGACGGTCGCGAGTGCGTCGGTGATCTGCTTCGGATCTTCCGTGAACGGCACGAGCTCGCGCGCCTCCGATTCGGCGAACTCGAAGAGAGCGAAGTCGTCGCCTTTGCGCCGGTGGGCCAGCAGCGCGCCGATCGCCGCGCGCGCAGCGTCCATCTTCCCGCCCAACGCCATCGAGCCGGACCCGTCGAGCAGGATCGTGAACGAAACAGGCGCGTTCTCCGACTTTTCGAACATGTCGCTCGGCACGCGCTTGCCGTCGACGAGCAGGCGCACCTCGCCGCTGCGGAGGTTCGTGATCGGCGCTCCCTGCTCGCCGAGGACCGTGAAGGGAATCATCACGTAGCCGACGGAGACGCTGTCCTCGACGCGCGGCACTTCCTGCGCGAGCGCGACGCTTCCGACGAGCGCGACGCTTCCGACGAGCGCGAGTGCGGCGATGATCCGGGCCTGCATTCTCTTGAGAACGCGTGCAGTTTTGATGCGATTTCCGGCTTTGGGCGTGACGGGAATCACGTCTCAGGATTTCGGCTTCCACGATTTGCTGCTCATCGGCAGCGACGACTCGTCATCCTGAAACTCGCGCTCCCAGCTGAGGAAGTCCCAGTATCCGCAGCGCGGACGGTCGGGATACGTGCGGCACACTTCCGGCCGCGCGTCGTACACGGTGCAGCGCCGCGTCTTCGTGTCGAGGAACACACAGACGCTCTTGTAAATCCGGTCGCGCTGATGGCGAAGCACGGGCAGAGGTCCGCGAGCGCTCTTCGTGAAGCGCTCCAGAAACGCTTCGCGATCGATGCCGAGGTGGCTCGCGAGGCGGCGGACATCGAACGCCTTCACTTCGATCTCGTCATAGCTGCAGCAATACGCGGGACACTTTGTGCAGTCGTAGGAGGAAGGCATGCGACGCGTAGTTTAAACTCGTCATTCGCATGGATCACGCGGTGTCGCTGGTTCAGACGTATTTGCAGCTCAACGGCTACTTCACATCGGCCGAATATCCGATCATGGCGTCCGCGGGCCGCAGCGGCGTCCGCTCGATCACCGACATCGACATCCTCGCGTTTCGTTTTCCGAGCGGCCTGCCGATCAACGGATCGAAGCGCGCGCCGAAAGGGCTCGACGTCAGCGATGTCGATCCGGGCCTCGGCGTTCCTGCCGACGGCATCGACATGGTCATCGGCGAAGTCAAAGAAGGAAAGGTCGGCATCAACACCGGCATCCGCGATCCCGAGGTGTTGAAGGTAGTCATCGACCGCCTCGGCGATTCGACGGCGGACGGCGACCGCGCGGTTGGCGAGCTGCTGACGCACGGCAGCACGCGGCTCTCGAGCGGCGTTGCGCTGCGGATGATCGCGTTCGGCGCGTTTCCGCCCGGCGCCCCCGTCCCGCCGTGCCGCATCATCAGCCTCGGTCACGTTCTCGATTTTCTGCAGCGCTACGTGCACCGCCACTGGAAGGTGCTGCGCCATCTGCAATTCAAGGATCCCGCTCTCGGATTTTTGATGACGCTCGAGAAAGCCCGACGCGGTCACGCGGGCCGTCGCGGCGAAGAAGGCGTGGAGCTGGTGACCGCGAGCGAACCGCGGCGCCGCGATTTCGGACAGGCGCGGAGGAGACGATGAAGCTTCAGCCGACGTACGACGACGCAAACCTCGTTCTGCGGCTCTACGATTTGCGCCGCGAAGAAAAATTGCGCGCGGCGCGCAAGTATTTTGCGGCGATGCCGGCGCTGACTTCGCGCGAGCAGTTTCTGCGGCAGTGCCCAAGCGGAAGCGATGAGAACGCCTACTTCCGCATGGTGACGACGTATTGGGAGATGGCCGCGTCGTTCGTCGCGAACGGCATCCTCAATCGCGAGCTGTTCTACCGCTCGAACAACATGGAGCTGCTGCTCGTGTGGGAAAAGATCCGGCGCTTCGTTCCGGAGCAGCGCGCGTTCAACGACAATGTGCTCGCGTACAAACAGATCGAAGAGGTCGCGCACGGATTCATCGAATACCTGAATCAGAATGCGCCGGGCTTCTACGAGAAGTGGTCGGCGGGGTTTGCGCCGCGGACGTAGCGCCGGCTCTTCGCCGCGCGCGAGCCGGCCGAGAGGCGGCCGCGCATCAATCGGTCAGATTTTTCATCAGATCGTTGATTTCGTCATACAGTCGCTGCACTTGCGGCTCGATCGCCTTCAGATGAGACGGAATGCGATTGCGATCATCGCGCAGCATGTCCAGCAGCATGTCGCTGGCGAAGAGCATGTCTGCGAGTTTGTCGACGGCCTGGAGCTGCAGCGGCTGCGGTTCCTCGAAGAGCGGATCTTCGAGGAACGCCACATTTTCGATGGCCTCCGCGAGTGGATCTGCGAGTTCGGATTCTTTGTATCGCACCTGTCTAGGAGTGATTTTCCCCGTCGAAACCCTACCCACGATTTTGAAAACCTGTTGTCAAGAATGTGCGCCGCCTCACATTTCGTTGTGCGAGCGGCTGGCCTAACGAAAGGGGCACTCATGAAGCGTCTGCCGCTGCTGGCTCTGGTGTTCGTCTTTGCCGCATCGTCGTCGATTCCCACCGCAGTTCAACGCGGGATGAATTCGTTCCGCAAGGACGCGATGCGCGCGCACGATCAATTTCTCGCGAGCGACCTGCTCGAAGGACGCGGCCCGGGAACGCGCGGCGACGATCTCGCGATGCAGTACATCGCCGCCCAGTTCGAGTCGTACGGACTCGAGCCCGCGGGCGACAACGGGACGTACTACCAGCGCGTGCCCCTGCTCGGGGTGACGATGGACGCGTCGAAGACGAGCCTGTCGTTCACGAAGGAAGGGGCGGCGGCCATCGGTCCGCTGAAGCACATGGATGAATTCGTGGCGACCGATCAGACCCAGCAGGGGTCGAACACGATCGACTCCGATCTCGTGTTCGTCGGCCATGGCGTCGTCGCGCCCGAATATCGATGGGACGATTACAAAGGACTCGACGCGCACGGAAAAACGCTCGTGATGCTCGTCGACGATCCTCCGGCGAACCCGCAGGAACCCGATCTGTTCAAAGGCAAAACGCGCACGTACTACGGACGCTGGACGTACAAGTACGAGATCGGCACCGCGAAAGGCGCCGACGGCGTGATCCTCATTCACACGGACGAGGCAGCGGGATATCCGTGGTCGGTCGTGCGCAATTCGTGGGGCAGCGAGACCTCCTACGTCAGACTCGCGCCGGGCGCGCCTGCACTGAAAATCGCGGCGTGGATCACCGAAAAGACCGCCGGCGAACTGTTCAAAGCCGCGGGGCTCGACCTCAACGCGCTGACCCGGGCAGCGGCATCTCGCGATTTCAAACCGGTCGCGCTCGGATACAAGCTCAGCGGCACGATCGCGAGCAGGATCCGTCCGTTCGACACGGCGAACGTCGTGGCGAAACTCACCGGCAGCGATCCGAAGCTGCGCGACGAAGCCATCGTCTACTCCGCCCACCACGATCACCTCGGCATCGGCCGCCCGGACGATCGCGGCGACACGATCTACAACGGCGCGATCGACAATGCATCCGGCTGCGCGATTCTGCTCGACCTCGCGCGCGTGTGGGCGAACACGACGCCGAAGCCGAAACGATCGATCTACTTCGCCGCCGTCGCCGCCGAAGAGCAGGGACTCCTCGGCTCGGACTATCTCGGAAAGCATCCGCCGGTTCCGGCCGGCCGCATCGCGCTCGATCTGAATTACGACGCCGTTCCCGAGTTAGGCCGCGTCAAGGACGTCGTGCTCAACGGCTCCGAACGGACGACGTTCTACCCCACGGCGCTCGACGTGACGAAAGCGCTCGACCTGACAATCGTTCCCGATCCGCAGCCGGAGCAGGGCCACTACTACCGCTCCGATCATTTCAGCTTCGGCAAAGTCGGCATTCCGGCGTTCTCCATCGAGCCCGGCCACGACGTCGTGGGCAAGGGAAGCGCGTGGGGTGAAGCGGCGTGGCGCGATTACAACGAGCACCGCTACCACCAGCCGAGCGACGAGTTCAATCCGAACTGGGACTGGTCCGAAGGCGTGCAGATGGCTCAGCTCGGTTACTGGCTCGGCTGGGATGCGGCGAACGCAGCGTCGATGCCCACGTGGAAACCGGGCGATGAATTTCGCGCCGTGCGAGACCGAAGTCTGGCTGCCGCTCGATGAGGTAGCCGCCGATCGCGGCCCACGCGAGAAACACGACGTTGAGCGCCGTCAGGCGCCAGAAAAAACGCGGGTCGCGATCGGACACCCGCACGTAGATGCGCCAGCCGAGGAGGTTGGCGAGCGAGGCGATGATGGTGCCGCAGCCGCCGGCGTTCACGCCGTAGAGCAGCGTGCGCCATCGTCCGCCCGCGAGCGGCGAGAGCAGAATCGTCGCCGGTACGTTCGAGATCACCTGCGAGAGTCCGATCGATGCGAGGTAGAGGTTCCATCCCGCGCGATAGAAATCGAACGATCGCAGTCCTTCGACGATCACGAACGCGAAGAGGAACAGCGGCACGATCGAGTAGTCGATCCGGAAGATGCGCCGCCGAAGAAAGAACGCGCCGGCGATCAGCGCGGCGATCGCGGCGGGCCACGCGTTGAGCACGCGCGCGATCTCGAGCACGACGAGCGCGAAACAGAGCGCGCCGGCAATGGCGAACGACCTTCGCAGCCGCGGCAGCTCCACCTCCATCTTCTGCAAATGCCGCGACGGACCGAGGAGAAAGAGCGCCGCGAGAAGGCCGGCGAAACTCCACACGACGAACGGCGCCATCACGCGAATGAAATGCAAGGCATCCCACCCGGAGCGGTGAAAGACGAAGAGATTCTGAGGATTTCCGAGCGGCGTGAGGCAGCCGATCAGATTGCAGGCGATGATCTCGAGCACCACCGCGTCTTCGACGTCGAACTCGGAGAATCGGCCGGCGATGGCCGTGAACGGAATGACGATGAACAGTGCGACGTCGTTTGTGATCAGCGACGCGGCGACGCCGCTGACAATCACGAGCGCCAGCGCGAAGCTGCGGGTGGAGTGAAATCGAGCAAGCGTCTGCGCGACTGCGACGTCGACGTAGCCCGACTCGCGAAGGATCTCGATCGTGGTCAGCAGCGCGAAGAGGACGAGCAGCAGATCGACATCGATCGCGCGCATCGCCGCGGCGGGCGTCACGCGGCGGCTCGCCAGAAAGACGACCGCGAGGACTGCGGCGAAAAGCGTTAGCCAGTGACGCCGCGTGAACGCAAGCACACTTCAGTGTAGGGCCGGCTTCAGCCGGCCGGCGAAAGCCGGCCCTCACACCTGCTGGTTCGCGGCAACGCCCGGATCGGACCGCGCCGGAATCAGCAAATATTGTGTGACATTGAAAACATGTGACATGGCCCACGTACGAAGGTCGCGGTTCGCGGCTCGCAGTTATGAGCGTCCACAGAGAACCGCCGCACCTGCCGCGAACGTTCAGTCCGGGATCTGCGATCTGCGATGTGCGATTTGCGACGCCACGAACTACCGCCGCCGGGGCGCGGCCGCGGCGCGGATCGCCATCATCGCCGCACCTTCCACGGGCGTTCGCTGCGGCGCGCCAATTTTGGCGCGCGGTGCAGCCGCGCTCACCTTCGACTTCATCGGAGCGAGCAGCAGATCGCCCGCGTTGAATGCGCCGCCGACGTGCGCGACGGGAAATTCTTTGTCGGCGATTTTCAGCCGCTGCGCCACCGCAACGATGCACGCGGCGAGCTCGCGTCCGGCGTCCTGCAGAATCGCGCTCGCAACCTCATCGCCGTCCTGTGCTGCTTCGATCACCAGCCGGCTGTAGCGCGCGATGTCGTCGGTGTGCGTCGTCGTCGCGTACACGAAGCGCGGGATCTCCGACGCCGCGAGATCGTAATCGCGGCTGAGGATCTCCATCATCTTCGTCGCGGGCCCGCGGCCGTCGTAGGCACGAAGAACTGCCGAAAGGCCCGCGCGCGCGATCCCGTACGCGCTTCCTTCGTCGCCGAGCGTCGGCCCCCAGCCGCCCGCCCTCGCCTCCGCGCCCGAGTCGTTGCGCCCGAATGCGACCGAGCCCGTGCCCGCAATCACCACCACACCGGCCCCGAAGCCGATCGCTCCGGTCAATGCGATGCGTGCGTCATTGTCGACGGTAAAGTTCCCGCGCGGAAAAAAGATGTTGAGCGAATCGACGATCTCCTGACGGTGCGCGGGATGGTCGGCGCCGGCGATCCCGCAGTACGCCCACACGATCTCGCGGCTGGCCACGTCGGCGTTGACGAGCGCCTTGTTCACCGCGCGCTCGATGTTGCGCGCGGCCGTCTCGATGCCGACGCGCAAATGATTCGACGGCCCGGCGACACCGTCGCCGAGCGATTTCCCCTGATCGTCCGTGACGAGTGCGGCCGTTTTGGAAGCGCCTCCGTCGACTCCGAGGAAGTACGTCATCGCCGTGAGTTTATGAGAATTCGGATCGTCATCTGCAGTCAACGTTGAGATCGAAGGACCTCGAAATGACACGCCATCGTATGCTGATTCTCACCGCCGCCGCGATCCCCGCGGCCGGGCCTCATGGCGTCGAGTAAGACCTCGGGCATGGCGATGACCTCGCGCGGGCAGCTGTTCAAGATCGACACCTAAGCGCCAAATGCGTCGCCGAGGGCGCCGGGCAACATCGACCTCGTGGCGAATTCGCACATCCGGTTCCATGCGCGCACCTCGTTCGGCTCGCTCAGACGGACCAGACCAGCGTGACCGCGTCGCAGCGCGATCTGCCGGGCGACAAGCTGCTCGGAAGACGGCGATCAATGGGCAGGGATAGACTCCGCGGAATGGACGTCAAGCAGCCGCCCGATCAGGAGATCCACATTCCGCCGAAACCGCGATCGGCGCTCGAAGACCGTCAGCTCCTCGACCGCCCGCTGCGGGCGGATCGCCTGCAGAGCGAATCCTGGCGCATCTTTCGGATCCAAAGCGAGACGGTCAACGGCTTCGAGCATCTCGCCGACGTCTATCCCGCGGTCTCGATGTTCGGTTCCGCCCGCACAGCGCTGTCGAACAAGTACTACGACGCCGCGGTGCGGACCGCGGAGCTGATCGGCAAGGCCGGCTTCGCGATCATCACCGGCGGCGGTCCCGGGATCATGGAGGCGGCGAACAAGGGGGCGCGCCAGGCGGGCGCGCTCTCGATCGGCTGCAACATCGAGCTTCCCTTCGAGCAGAAAGTCAACGCGTACGTCGACCGGGCGATGACGTTTCGCTACTTTTTCGTCCGTAAGCTGATGTTCGTGAAGTACTCGGAAGCGTTCATCACGTTTCCCGGAGGGTTCGGCACGCTCGACGAGCTCATGGGAGCGTTAACATTAATTCAAACAAAAAAGATCACGAATTTTCCGGTGATCCTTTTCGGGCGCGAGTACTGGGGCGGACTGCTCGACTGGATGCGCGCGCAAGTGCTCGCCGCGAACAACATCAAAGAGGAAGACATCGACTCGATCCGCATCGTCGACGAGCCGGAGCGCGTCCGCGACATCGTCATCGAATTTCACGAGCAGGCGATCGCGGCGAACAACGACAACGACGAGGGGGACTGACCAACCGCTCGTTCCGGGGCCCCGCGTCGGATTGTGCCCTCCGGCCGTACAGGACCGAGACCCGGGAGGGTTGGGCGGGTGTGCTACGAGATCGTCTCCGCCTCTTCCTCGGCCTCTTCGGTTTGCGGCATCTGCGTCTGCACGATGACCCAGCGCACGCGAAACTTTTCGGCCTCGACCACTTCGATCGACAGCTCGCCGAGACTCGTGCGATCGCCCGGCACGACTTCGCGGCCTAACCGCGCGGCGACGTAGCCGCCAATCGTCTCCTCGGCGGGCTCGCCGAGGTCCACCTTCAGCCGGTCGGCGAGATCTTCGATGAGATAGTCGCCGCGAACGCGATAGCGGCCGTTGCCGAGCGGTTCGATCTCCGGACGCTCGCGGTCGAACTCGTCCTGAATCTGTCCGAACAACTCCTCGGTGATGTTCTCGAGCGAGACGATGCCCGACGCGCCGCCGTACTCGTCGAGCACGACGGCCATGTGCGTCTTCTGCTCGATGAACTGCGACAAAAGCGCCTCGATGTTGCTGTTCTCCGGAACGAAGAGCAGGTCGCGCTTGAGCTCGGTCAGCGTTCGCCCCGGACCGCGCAGCTGCGCAAGCAGCAGGTCCTTCACGTGGATCAATCCAATCGTGCGGTCGAGCGTGCCTTCGCACAGCGGATAGCGGGTGTGGCGCGTCGTTCGAATGGTCTCGAGGTTCTGCTCGATCGATTTTTCGGTCGACAGGACCGCGACGTCGGTGCGCGGCACCATGATCTGGCGCGCCGTGCGTTTCGAAAACTGAAAAACTCCCTCGATGATTTCGCGGTTCTCTTCCGAGAGCACGCCGGCTTTTTCGGAGCTCGCGAGGATCATGCGCAGCTCCTCCTGCGAATGCGCGACTTCCGTCGCCGTCGCCGGCCGGATGCCGAGCACGCGCAGCACCGCGTTCGACGTGACGTTGAGCAGCCAGATCGCCGGAAACATCACGACGTAGAACGCGCGCAGAAAATGCGCGAGCGCCAGCGCGGTGCCGGTCGTCCTGCTCACCGCGATGTATTTCGGACCGAGCTCGCCGAAGGTGATGTGCAGCCACGAGATCGCGATGAAGGCGATCGCGGCGGCCACCGAGTGCGCGACCACCACCGAATACGCGCCGAAGTACGTCACGTACGGCTCGATCAGTTTCTCGAACACCGGCTCGCCGATCCAGCCGAGTGCCAGCGAGGCGAGCGTGACTCCGAATTGCGTCGCCGACAGATAGGTGTCGAGCTTGCGGGTGATCCTCCGCGCCATTCGCGCGCGCGCGCTCCCCTCGGCCGCGAGCTCGGCGAGCTGCGTCGGGCGCACTTTCACGATCGCGAATTCGGCGGCGACGAAGACTCCGTTCGCGAGGATCAACGCAAGCGCTAACAGCAAATACCAGGTGGGCATCACAGCGTTCGTGCGGAAAAGCTATTGTATCAACCCGTGAAAAAGCTCCTGTTCGCTCTGCTGCTCACCGGATGTGCCCGCTACGATCAGCTGCAGATCGCGGCCGCCGCGAGTCTGCAGGACGCACTGCGCGAGATCGGTGCGGAATACGAACAGTCGACGCGCGATCAGGTTTCCTTTTCGTTCGGCGCGTCGAACGTTCTCGTCATGCAGATCACCAACGGCGCGCCGGTCGACGTTTTTTTCTCCGCGGACGAGCCGACGATGGACAAAATCGCGAGCCGTGTGGCGCTGCGCGAAGACGTGCTCGCGAACGAGCTCGTCGTCGTCAGCACGATATCCATCGACGATCTTCGCAACGTGAAGCGCCTCGCACTGGGCGACCCGAACGCCGTGCCGGCGGGCGTGTATGCGAAGCAGTATTTTCAGCGCGCGGGATTGTGGGAGGCGCTGCAGCCGAAAGTGATCCCGATGGAGAACGTGCGCGCGGCGCTTGCGGCAGCGGACAATGGCAGCGTCGACGCCGCGGTGGTCTATCGCACCGACGCGCGCCTCGCGAAGCACGCGCACATCGTCCGTTCGCTGCCGGGCATCGACATCCGCTATCCGGTTGCGGTGCTTCGCGACGCGAAGCACGGCGACGCGGCGCGGCGCTTCGTCGCATTTCTTCGCAGCCCGCAGGCGACGGCAGTGTTCACGAAGTTCGGCTTCACGGTTCTCCCGCGCACGCAGCAGAGCGACGTTTTGGCGCTCCGCTCCTCAGGGGGTGCTTCCCGGCTCAGGACGACGGCGCTGACGCGGCCGTCACCTCCTCCAGCGTCTTCCAGAACCTCGGATACGACTTCGACACCACCTGCTCGTTCGCAATCGTGACGTTGCCGCGCGCGAGGCCTGCGATCGCGAACGCCATCGCGATGCGATGATCGTTGTGCGTGTCGATGACCGCCGGCCCGCTCGTCCATCCCGGCTCGATGCGCATCGAATCGGCGCGCTCGATGACGCGGGCACCGAGGCGCTGAAGCTCCTGCGCGACGGTGGCGATGCGATCCGACTCCTTCACTCTGAGGTTCGCGATGTTCACGATCTCGATGGGCTCGTTCGCGAGCGGCGCGATGGCGGCGAGTGTCGGCACGAGGTCCGGCGTCGCGTTGCAATCGAATGTGCCGCCTCGAAGCCAATCGCCGCCCGCGACGGTGATGACATCGCCGCCGTCGATGAGAACTTCGCAGCCCATCGCCGCGACGATATCGAGAAATCGCGCGTCGCCCTGCGCGGTCGGCTGCGCGAGTCCCCGCACGTGAATTGTGCCGTGCGTTGCGGCGGCCGCGGCGAACCAGTACGACGCCGACGAGTAATCGCCTTCGACGCAGTACTCGCGGTTGTGCAGCCTCGCCGCGCCGACCCGGACCGTGTTGCCGTTGCGCGTGACGTTCGCACCGAACGACTTCAGCACGTCGGCGGTGACGTCGATGTACGGCGCGGAGGCGATCGACGACAGATGCAGCGTGATGCCGTCGGGCAGCGTCGCTCCGCCTAACATCAGGGCCGAGGCGAACTGACTCGAGGTGTCGGCGCGGATGGTGACATCGAATCCGCCGCGCATTTTTCTGCCGCGGATTCGCAGCGGCGGATATCCCGGCCGCTCGACATATTCGACCTCGGCACCGATCTGCATGAGCACGTCGACGAGGTCGCCGATCGGACGCTCGTGCATGCGCCGTTCGCCGTGCAGGAGAAAGCGTCCGGGAGTGAAGGCGAGCCATCCGGTGAGAAAGCGCATCGCCGTGCCGGCGTTGCCGACGAAGACCGGCACTTCGTTCGCCGACATACTCCTGCGCTCGCCGATCTGCAGGCCATTTTTGAACGAGCCGCGCACCTCGAAGCCGATCGCGCGCAGCGCCTCGACCGCGTAGCGCGTGTCGTCGGCATCGAGGCAGTTGAGGACCGTCGTCGTGCCCTCACTCATCGCGCCTAACAACAGCGCGCGGACGGAGTAGGACTTCGATGGCGGCGCGGTCACCGTCGCGTTTACGGCTCCGATCTTTGCAATCGCTTTCATGAAGGGTGAAGGATGAAGGATGAAGGATGAATATGCGAGGGAATCCATTCATCCTTCATCCTTCAGAATTCGAGTCTCAGTCCGTCGTACGCGAGCTTCACGCCGTCGGGCAGCGACGATTCACACGCGCCGTGGTCGATGTCATGCGTCAGATGAATCAGGTAGGTGACGCGCGCGCCGATCTTCTTCGCCGCATCGATCGCCTCGCCGATGGTGAAGTGCGTCGGGTGAGGCGGCGACAAACGCAAGCCGTCGAGCGCGAGCGTGTCGACTCCGCGCATCCGCTCGATGGTCGAATCCGAGATGCCGTTCGTATCCGTGATGTACGCGAACGGTCCGATGCGATAGCCGAGGATCGTCCAGTCGCCGTGAGCGACGGGGAGCGGGACGATGTCGATGCCCTCATGGCGGAATGCACCGTCGATTTCGTGCAATTCGAGCTGCGGCTTGCCGCCGCCGGCCTGCGTGTCGGCCCAGATGTAGCTGAACGCGCGGCGCACCGCTTTCGCCGTGGGCGCGTTGGCGAAGGCGTGAATGGCCTCGCGCTGACGGAAGTTGAACGGCCGGATGTCGTCGAGGCCCATCAGATGATCGGAGTGCGAGTGCGTGAAGAGGATGAAATCGAGGCGCGGCATCGGATCGCGCAGCAGCTGCGCGCGAAGATCGGGCGTGGTGTCGATGAGAAAGAACTTTCCGTTCGCTTCGATCTTCACCGACTGCCGCAGGCGTTTGTTCTTCGGCTCGTCCGACGAGCAGACGCGGCATCGGCATCCGACGACGGGAACGCCGGTCGAGGTGCCGGTACCGAGAAACGTGACGATCATGGACAGAAGCTTCGAGATTTTGGGTTCGAGGTTTGAGATGCGAAACGCGAACCTCTTACCTTTTCACTCGGACCTCGAACCTTGAACCTCATATCTCCACAAATCGGAACTCTCCACTTTCCGGGTTGATGACCATTGCCTCTCCAGTTTCGTACCACGGCGGCAGGATGGTGACCGTCGCGCCATCGCCCGGCAGCACGAGCTTCTCGTGAAAATGTCCGAACACGATGTGCGTGAAGCCCTCCTCGCGGCGTTTGCGCGCGTAGCGCTCCATCTGATCGAGCGGCAGCGTGCTCTTGTGCTTGAAATTCGATCGTGCCAGGCGCTTCTCGACGCTGTCGACGAACGTTCGCGCGGTGCGCCTGGGGATCATCTTCAACGCGAATTTCGACACCGGGTTCTTCGAGGCGAACCGCCAGAAGCGGTACGGGTAATCGCGATCGTTGATCGTGTCGCCGTGAACGATGAGGTACTTGTTCCGGCCGGCGCTCACGGCGAATTCGAAGGCGATATCCGTCACCGATTTTTCCGCGAACGAGCCGCGCACGAAGAAGTCGCGGTTGCCTTCGACGTAGTGGACGGCGACGCCGGAATCGCGCAGCCGGCGAAAGCGATCGAAGACCGCGCCGACTGCGGGGGTATAGAACTTCGGATCGGCGATGAGGTAATGAAAGAGATCGCCATTGAGGAACAAAGATTTCGGCTGGAGCGTCGTCAGGCGGTCGAGCCAGGCGAGGATCGGCCCTTCGCTGCCAGGCGCCAGCCCGATGTGCGAATCGCCGATGACGAAGATCTGCCCGGCGGGGATCACAGCGCACTCTTCAGGCTTGCGCGCGGATTCTCGCCGTAGCGCGATTCGATCGATTCGACCGCATCGGCGGGCGCGCCGGGCGGCAGCACGATTTCCACTCTATAGTACTCATCACCATAGCTGCCGTTTTTCCGCTTCACGCCTTTTCCGCTGAGGCGGAAGGTCTGGCCGCCCTGCGTGCCGGCCGGAATGCGCGCTTTGACCGGCCCGCGAATCGTGGGCACATCGATTTGCGCGCCGCGGACCGCCTCGCCGACGGTGATCGGCAGATGGATGTAGATATCGTCGCCACGGCGCTCGAAAAACGGGTGCGGCCGCACGTGCACGAGCACGTTGAGATCGCCCGGCTGCTCGCCGCCACCGCCCGGGGAACCTTTGCCGCGCAGCCGGATCGTCTGGCCGTCCGCGACACCCTCCGGAATCTTGACTTTGATGTGGCTGCCGTTGACCTGCAGGTCCATGGTGGTGCCGAGGACCGCGTCGCGGAAGTCGATGGCGAGCTCGGCGTTGATGTCGTTGCCGCGATGCGGAATCTGCTCGAACCCGCCGCCACCGGCGCCGCCGAAGAGATCGGAGAAGATGTCCGTGAACCCGCCCCCGCCGCCCGCTCGCGCACCGCGGCGTCCGCCACGCGCGCCCTGCCCGGCCATGAACTGCGAGAAATCGAAGCCGGCGAACGGATTCTGTCCGCCCCCGCCGCCGAACGAGAACGCCTCTGCGCCCAACCGGTCGTATTGCGCTCGCTTCTCCTTGTCGCTCAACACCGCGTACGCTTCGGAGATCTCCTTGAATTTGTTCTCCGCTTCTTTGTTGCCCTTGTTGCGATCGGGGTGGTACTTCTTCGCCAGCGCCCGATACGCTTTCTTGATCTCCTCGTCGGTCGCGGTCTTCTTGACGCCGAGGAGCTGGTAGTAATCCTTTTCGGCCATTCGCGCGCAGAAGTATAGCGAGCGGCTTGCGGCGAGCGGCGGGCGTCGGGCGTGGAATGGGAGATTCGCCACAAGGCGGACGAACAGGAGGAA
>DATIZY010000355.1:0-13611 GCA_035516895.1 Thermoanaerobaculia bacterium
ATCGACAACCTCGGCACCAACATGATCGTGATCACGCCGGGAGGTCAGACGACCGGCGGCGTGAGCCAGGGCGCGCAGGCGTTCGCGAATCTGAAGATCGATGACGTCGACAAGATCCGCCGAGAGTCGCAGTACGTGAGCGCGATCTCGCCCGTCATCGTCACGCGGTCGCAGGTGTTAGGCCCGCAGGGCAACTGGCGGACGGCGATCAACGGCGTCGACCCCGACTACCAGACGATCCGCAACTGGGACACTCAGGACGGAACGTTTTTCAGCACCGATGATGTGAGCGGCGGCCGGACGGTCGCAGTGATCGGACAGACGGTGGCGCAGCAGCTCTTTCCGGATCGCGAGCCCGTCGGGCAGATGATTCAGATCGGCAATGTCCCGTTCACGGTGACGGGCGTGCTCGCGCCGAAGGGTCAGACCGCGACAGGGACCGACTCGGACGACGTCATTCTGATTCCGTACACGACCGCGACGACGCGGCTGTCGGGACGGCAGTTCATCCCGCAGATTCTCGCGTCGACGACGAACGAGCAGGACATTCCGGCGGCGCAGAGCGAGATCAAGTCGATTCTCGAAGAGTCGCACAAGATCACGGATGGCAACGATGACTTCACCGTCCGCAATCAGACCGATCTGGCGCAGGCGGCGGAGAGCTCGACGCAGGTCATGACGCTGCTGATGGCGTCGATCGCATCGATCTCGCTGCTCGTCGGCGGCATCGGCATCATGAACATCATGCTCGTGTCGGTGACCGAGCGGACGCGCGAGATCGGCATCCGGCTGGCCATCGGCGCGCGCGGCGGCGACGTGCTCACGCAGTTCCTCGTCGAGGCGCTGGTGATGGGCATCGTCGGCGGCGTCGCGGGGCTGATCTTCGGCGTGTTAGGCGCGAAGCTCGTCGGCCACTTCACGGGGTGGGAAACGGTGGTCTCGCCGCTGATCATGATGATCTCGATCGGCTTCAGCGGCGCGGTCGGCGTGTTCTTCGGCTACTACCCCGCGCGAAAAGCGGCGGCGCTGAATCCGATTCAGGCGCTCCGCTACGAGTAGTTCGCACCGCTGAATGGAGCACCGCTGAATGGAGCACCGCACCGCTGAATGGAGCACCGGCTTCAGCCGGTAAGTGATCGGGCGTCCGCGCCCGATCACTCTTCTGCACCGGGGCGGCGGCCATTGCCGCCGCTTTTTTTGTCTTCATTCCTCCGAGGCGACCGCGATCCTCCCCGCCACCGCGAACATCGTTCCCGCAAAGAGCAGCGTGTCGGCAACGAAATTGATCGCCGAGACTTGGTCCCGAGGTCCGCGCGCGAGAAACAGATCGGGCGCGAAGAGAGCGATCGTGAGGACGGTCATGAGGATGCCGGCGGAGGCGATGCCGGCGTTCGCGGCTTTTTCGAAAAGTGCGGCAACGCCGAACGCGATGAGCAGCGCGCCGACGATGTACGCGACGACCCGAGGCGCAGGCACCCATGCGGACGTCGGCCGGGTGTCGGGAACGCCGGGCGAGAACTGCGGATCGAGAACGTTCTGAATTCCGAACAAAATCAGGACGCAGGCGGTCCATAGCCGCGCGAGCGGAGCGAACCTCATCGAAACCCGCGGCCCGAGACAGAACGCACCGATCGCGAATTCGGACTCGCGAAGCGGAAAGATCCATCCGATGCGGTTGCCGGCATGCGCAATCGCGGCCGGCAAATCCATGAGCAGCACAAAGAGCGCGAACATCAGCCCAAGCAGCGGCGCGGACCATCGCACCCATCGCCTGGCGACAAAGCTCAACGCCGCGGCAAGGAGAGCGACGCCGACGAAATACGCGATCGGCAATCGCAGCGGGAGCCACTTCGGAACGAGTCGCGCGATGTCTTTTGCGGCCGTGAAATGCTCGCCGGCGAACGTCGCAAGCGGCGCGGCAATGAAGATCGCGGCAACGGAATCGGTCCTCGATCTGCGGTCGAGAAGATCGCTGCGATACGTCCAGATGCCGGCGAGGAAGAACGCCAGCCCCAGCGCCGCCGGCCACATGACGAGCGGAGACACGGACGATGGTATGCGAAGTTGTCAGCGTCCGCGCGGCAGCGCTTCCGAAGTGCGGCGCCCTGCCGCCGCTCTTTCGGCGGGAGAAGCTACTTTGGACGCCGCTGCTGTTTCGCCAATTCCGCTTTCTTGGTCTACGCCCTGACTTCGCGCTGTGCGCGCGCCTCGCGGCGCCGGTCGCGATTGGCGATGGATCGCAGGCACGTGTAGCACGAATCGACTTCGGCGCACTGCGCCTGAAGCACGGAAATCAGCTTCGTCGTGTCGTCGCGAATCAGCGACAGGAGCGACTCCTTGTCGAGAAAAACGACGCGGCAGGGCGTCGCGGCGACCGCGGTGAACGTGCTCGCGGTTCCGGAGACCACCTCGCAGGTGCCGAGCGTCGCAGGGGCGTCGAGGGTGCGAAGGGCGGCATTGGAGAAGAGGAGTTTCAGCTGCCCCGATTGCAGGAGCCAGACGCCCGCGGCCGGCTCCTCTTCGCGAAAGAGGATCGCGCCTTCATCGATTTCCATGCAGGGAAATTGGTCGGCAATGAAGCTCGAGAGTTCGTTTTCCATTCCGGCTCTCCACGCAGACGTACGCTCGTCATTGATTACGCTTCACGCGTACAGCGGGCGGTGACAGACCGCACAGGACTAGGTGCGCGCGGCCACGTTGCGCCTCAGCGCCCACAGCCCGATCGCGGCGAGGATGGCAAGATTCGGAAAGAGAAGCGGCGCGAATACCGGCGCGCCGTACAGAAAGCGGTCCCAAACGCGCGGCGACGGCTGACGAAGATCGGCGCGAAGGTGAAAGGCGAAACCGGCGAGTCCGACGACGACCTGCAGCGCGAGCACGTACCAGGTCCACCGCAGCAACGTGGCATCTTCCGGCCGCAAGACCACGAGCAGCAGAAACGCGACCGCGACGGCGCTCGACGCGACCGGCACCCACTCGAAGCGATTGAAGAAGCCGTTCTGCGCGTGATCGGCAAGACTCAGCACGAAGTTGCCCGCGAAGCCGCCTAACGCGAGAAACACGATCCATTGCGCCCACTCGATTCCCCGCGGGTCTTCCATCCGATCGCAGATCAGCAGCATGCCGAGCCCGGCGTAGGCGACCGGGGCGACGAAGGGCGCCGTGTAGACGAGGTTCCGGATCGTCTGTTGCACGAAAAAGTGGCTCTCGAGGTGATAGAGCATTCCGGCCGTGCCGACGACGACGGCAATCGCGCCGACGACCAGCGCCAGCGCACGGCCGGCGCGTCCGCGAACGATCGCCGCGACGATCAGCAGCAGCGGCGACGCGATCGAAAAGTACACCGGCACCCACTCGGCAGGCCGCTCGAACGCGTTGACCGAATGGGCGAGGTAGACGTCGCCGGTCAGAAACGCGAGGTTCGCGACGACGAAGATCTCCACCACATTCCACGGCTCGCGAACGACTCCAACGAGGCGGGCGATCATTTCGCGGGAGCGAGGCCGAGGGCCGCGGCGCCGTTGCGGATCTCGGTCAGCTTCGACACGAGCTCGTAGTTGCCGTGCCATTGCACGAAGTCGGCGCCGCCCATGAACGCGCCGTGCTTCGACGTCCGCCCGTCGTAATGCCACATGTTGAAGTACGTGTACTCGAGCTCCTCATCGAACGGCTTCGGCGTCAGCTTTCCCGTCGCGTGCAGCCGGTCCATGATCGCCTTCGCCTGCGCGACGATCTGATTCGTCGACGCGATCTGCACCTCGGCCTGCTGATAGAACGGATCGATCTTCTCCTTCGTGTGGCACTTGAGGCAGATCTCTTTCATGTTCGTCTGGGCCTGCACGTAGTTCGGCCGCTTCGTCGAGATCTCGGCGAAGAGGTACCACGACAGCCGCTCGCTCGTGTCGTGAGTCACCGCCTGACCTTCGAGGCCCGACATGTGGCACGTCGCGCAGGTCGGCACCGGCATGTCGGCTGTCGTCAGGCGGTTCGCCGGCGCATCGAGCCGCATGCTTGCCCGCTGCGCGTTGAACAGAACGCCGTGCTTCGATTCGTGGTAGATCTCGATCTGCGAGTGATCGGGCCCCATGTGGCATTGCCCGCACGTTTCGGGCAGGCGCGCAAGCGCGACCGAGGCCGCGTGGCGCGCGTGGCAGTTCGTGCATGTGCCGATCGACCCGTCGGGATTCGGGCGGCCGACCGCATGACATTGCAGACATCCGCCCGCCTGCGCGACCGGACCCTCGAGCGTGCCGATCGCGTTCGACGCGCGATTGACGGCGCCGGGATGGTACTGCTCTGCGAATGCGATCTGTTCCGGCTTGAAGTCCACGGGACCTCGCACCGCCGCCCACGACGGCGCGGCGTGCCGGCTGCGCAGGAATTGGCGATATTCGGCGGCGTGACAGCGCGCGCAATTCGCCGAGGTCAGATTGCGTGCGAGCGTGAAGCCGCGATGCGCGTAGCCCTGCTGCGATTCGGTCGGACCGTGGCAATCGAGGCAGTTCACTCCCCGCGCGGCGTGACGGCTCATCTCGTACTCGTGCACGATCGCCGGCGTCTCGCGCGCGTGACACTCGGCGCATTTGCCGGAGGCGCGCACGCTGGCGGCGGTGGGCTGCTGGGTTTCGACACGCGGCCGCAGCGAGTTGATGATGAACGCCGCCACGATCAGCGCGACGGCGATGACGACAGCGATGAAAACGGATCGAAAGGATCGCACGTTCACCTCTCAGCGCGAGCGGCGCAATCGCGTGCACGCACCGGCTCCGCTGTGAATTCTAGGCCGTCCTGCCCGCATGGGTGGGCGCGCGTCCCGCCCGGCCGCGCGCACGCCTCTACCCTCCGGTAGATCGTGCGAACTGCGCAACGCGGACAGAATGCGCCGCGGAGGATGCAATGGCATCAGCGCTCCCGCTCATCAACCCCGGGACACAGCAGATGAAGCTGACCTTCACGAAATCGATCGTTTTGCGGCCTTCCCGCCGCGTGTTGCAGGTCCAGCTCCGCGACATTCCGTCCAAACCGCTGCGATGACCGTCCACGCGACCGGCGCCCGCGGAGTCCACATCGCGATGCTTCCTGAGGCACAATCGGAGCCGGCGAACGCCAGGCTGGAGATGGAGCTTCGAAGGTTCCGCTGGATCACCGTTCTCGCACCGCTCGCGATCGTGCTCGCGATGGAGCTGTTGCGAACGGCCATCCTGGGCGGCGTTGCGTGGCAAACGCGCGTGGCTCTCGACCTTCTGCTCGCCGCGACATTCGCGCTCTTCGGCGTGACGATGATGCGGGCGATCACCCGCATCAACAATCGATTGAAACGCCAGAACCGCGAGCTCCTCGCGCTGCACGGCGCGAGCGTCGACATCAGCTCTCTCACTTCACTCGATGCGGTCCTCAACAAGGTCGTCGATCAGGCCCGCTCGCTCGCCGGCGCCAGGTTCGGCGCCGTTTCCGTCGTCGGCGAGGACGGCGTCATCAAATCGTTCGTGACTTCCGGCATCTCGCACGGCGAGCGCGAGGCCATCGGCCCTCCGCCCGTCGGACACGGCGTTCTCGGCGTCGTTCTGCGCGAAGGGCAGCGGCTGCGGCTCGACGAGATCTCGAAGCATCCGCGCTCGGTCGGATTCCCGCCGAACCATCCGATGATGCACACGCTGCTCGCGGTGCCGATCCCCTGCAAGACGCCCTTCGCCGGCAATCTCTACCTCGCCGAAAAGGCGAACGGCGAGCAGTTCACCGACGATGACGAGAAAACGCTCGAGCGCTTCGCCGTGCAGGCGGCGATCGCCATCGACAACGCGCATCTCCACGAGCAGGTCGCAGATCTCGCCATCGCGCAGGAGCGCCTGCGCATCGCTCACGAGATGCACGACGGCCTCGCCCAGGTCCTCGGCTACGTCAACACGAAAGTGCAGGCCGCGAACCTCTGCCTCAGCCGCGGTCAGACCGAAGACGCAAGCCGGCAACTGCACGAGCTGGCGGTGGCCGCGCGCGAAGCGTACGGCGACGTGCGCGAGGCGATCGTCGACTTGCGCACACTGCCGAATCCGCAGCAGTCCTTCGCCGAAGTGATGCGCGACTACCTCGGACGGTGGAACGAGCAGAGCGGCATCAGCGCGAACCTGACGATCGATGACGACATCGCGTTCACGCCGGGCACCGAGCTGCAGCTGGTGCGCATCATCCAGGAATCGCTGGCGAATGTGCGGAAGCACTCGCGGGCGACGAAGGCCGGCGTCGAGGTGCGGCGTGAGGACGGGCAGCTCGTCGTCACCGTGTCCGACGACGGCATCGGCTTCAACCCCGCGTCGCCGTCGAAGAGCAATTTCCCGCGGTTCGGTCTGTCGACGATGCGCGAGCGCGCGGCGACCATCGGCGGGCAGCTCGAGATCGACAGCGTCCCCGGCCGGGGCACCACCGTCCGGCTCGAGGTTCCGATCGCGTAAACTTTTCGCGTGCGGATCCTGATCGCCGACGATCACACCCTGTTCCGCGACGGCCTCAAGAGCCTTCTGCAGGTCGAAGGTCACGAGGTCGTCGGCGAAGCGCGCAATGGACGCGAAGCGATCGAGCTCGCGCGCAAGGTCGATCCCGACGTCGTGCTGATGGATCTGGCGATGCCCGAGATGGACGGACTCACGGCGACGCGTGCTCTCCTCGGCGAGATGCCGAAGGTCAAGGTCATCATCCTCACCGCATCGGAAGACGATTCGAAGCTGTTCGAAGCGATCAAATCGGGCGCGCAGGGGTTTCTGCTGAAGAACCTCGAAGCCGAAGACTTCTTCGCGATGCTCGACCGGGCGAGCCGGGGAGAGCCGGCGCTGACGCCGAATCTCGCTCGAAAGCTGCTGCTCGAATTCGCCAAGCCGGCCGACGCCGCGAGCGATGCCGATGCGCTCACCGACCGCGAGCGCGAAGTGCTCGAGCTGATGGTCGAAGGCATCACGACGAACCGCAAGCTCGCGAAACGGCTCAATGTCAGCGAGAACACCGTGAAGTTCCACGTGCGCAACATCCTCGACAAACTGCGCCTGCACAGCCGGGCGCAGGCGGTCGGGTATGCGCTGCGGAAGAAAATCGTCGACCCGGATTCCGGAGCGCCATGAGGTCCCCGCTTGTCGGTTGCCGGTTGCCGGTTGCCGATTTCCTGCTGCTGTTTCGAGCCCGACCTTTGCGCTCAGCCGCGGGTCACTTCCGAGGAAGAAGTGTCCACCGCCGATCGGTCACGGGGCGCCGGAAACCGGAAACCGGCAACTGCAGATGACTCCGCGGTCGCTGCGGCTCACCTACTCGCTCGTCGGCCTGGTCCTCGGCATCTTTGCGCCCGTCGGCGCGTTTTTGATCCGCTACGCGTTTCTGCCGCATGTGCACGCAGCGCCGGGAGTGGAGCTCGCGACGAATCGATTTTTCTACGCCTATGAGCTCGTCGGCACCTGCCTGGTCTTCGTCGTCGCCGGCTGGATCGCCGGCCTTCGAGCCGAACAGCTTCGCGACGCCGAGTCGTTCTACCACGCCCTCTCCGAGCACGACGCGCTCACCGGCCTCTACAACGCGCGCGCGTTTCGCAGCCGGTACGGCCGTCTCGTCGAACGATCGGTGCGGACCGGCGCGCCGCTGTCGCTGCTGCTCATCGACGTCGATCACCTCAAGCAGGTCAACGATCGTTTCGGTCACACGACCGGCAACAAAGTATTGATGCACGTCGCCAACGCGCTGCGCGAGGCGAAGCGCAGCGAGGACTCGGCCGCGCGCTGGGGAGGCGACGAGTTCGCCATCCTGCTCGAAGGTGCGGACGCCCCCTCGGCAATGCGCGTGGCGGAGAACGCGCGCAATCTGGTGAAATCGAAGTCCGTTGCGTTCACGCGCGGGCTCACGGCGACGATCACCATCGGTGCCTGCACCGCCATGCCGGTATCCGTGGATACGGATCTGTTCGCTGCCGCCGACCGCGCTCTTTACGGCGCAAAACAGCAGGGCCGCGATCGCGTCGTCGCCGTCACGATTCCGGGAGTATGATTTGCGCGCAGAGAGAAGGGTCCCGCGCCGTTTGCGGCTCCTGGAAAGAGACCCTCAATCCATGGCCAATCGACTCCGCGGTGTTCTGGTCATCGATCATGACGCCGCCGAACGCGGCTCGATCGTCCGCAAGCTCGTGGGAGACGGTATTCGCGCCGACGTGGCGCAGAACGCGACCGACGCCATCCGCCTCCTCGAAGAATCCCGCTATGAGGTCGTCGTACTCGACTGGCAGTTGCCCGACGGCGAAGGCGCCCGCGTCGTGTCGCATTTGCAGCGCTCGGGCGAGCGTCGCGAGCGAATCATGGTCATGACCGGCGAGCCGAGGGTCCCGAGGAGCATCGACGGGTCGCTGGTGAAGGGCGTGCTGTTCAAGCCCGTCGACGCGATCGCGCTCACCGCCCACGTGCGCGCCATGCTCTCGTAAAAGCGCGGCTGCGCCGCGCGTTGTCGGTTGTCAGTTGTCAGTCCCGCCCCACCTCGAGCGCGGCTGCGCCGCGCGTTGTCGGTTGTCAGTTGTCAGTCCCGCCCGCCCGGTTCCTCGGCCAACTGACAACTGACAACTGACAACGCGCCGCGAAGCGGCGCCAAAAAAAAAGAGCCGGGCGAGGTGCCCGGCTCTCACCGAGATCAAGTTACTTCTTGGGCTGACCGCCGCCGCCCGGTTTCTGCTGCGGCTGCGGCTGCCCGCCCGGCCGCTGCTGCGGCTGGCCGCCCGGCTTCTGCTGCCCGCCACCGCCGCCCGGATTCATTCCGCCCGGTTTCTGCTGCGCCTGGAACTTGTTCTCGTCGCTCATAAACGCTCCTTCTCCCGACGCCTTAGTCGGTAAGGCAAGTACGTTACAACCGTCGTTCCAGCTATTTTGTGAAGACGGTCACTTCGACGGAAGATCCTGCAGGGACTACATTTGCGGGCGGTCCGTTCCATGCGACTCGCACCGGAATGCGCTGAACGACCTTCACGAAATTGCCCGAGGCGTTGTCGGGCGGCAAGAGTGAAAAGGTGGCGCCCGTTCCGCCGGAGACGCTCTCGACATGGCCGTCGAACTCCTGCCCGCCGAGCGCATCGACTTTGATCGACGCTTTCTGTCCCGGACGCATGCTCTTCATCTGCGTCTCTTTGAAATTCGCGACGACGTACGTCTTCTCCGGGACGATCTGCACGATCGGCTGACCGACATTGACGTACGAACCCGGATGGATCGCCAGCTTCGACGCGAGCCCGTCCGCCGGCGCGGCGATCTTCGTGTACGACAGCGACAGTTGCGCCGCCGCGAGCGCGGCCTGCGCCGTCGCGACGCGAGCATGCGCGAGCTGCGCCTGCGCCTGCGCCGCGTTCACCTGCTGCGCGACCGGACGGCTCTGCTCGAAATGGCCCTGCGCCTGCTGAATGTTCGCGACCGCCGCTTCGCGTTGATTCTGTGCGGCCGACAGTCCGGCTCGCGCCTGCGCCAGGGCGGCCTGCGCCGTCTCGTTCGCTGCGCGGGCCGCGTCGACCTGCGATTTGGAAATGTCTCCCTTGCCGCCGAGCTCCTCGGCGCGCTCGTAATCGAGGCGCGCCTTGGTCGCATTCGCTTCGGCGCTTTTCACCTGCGCCTCCGCCTGCCGGATCGCATCCGATGAGACGTCGGCGGCCTGTTTCGAGGCCTGCACAGCTCCTTGTGCAGCAGTGTAGCCGCCCGTCGCGCTCGCTCGCGCGACGGCGACCCGCGCATCGGCGTCCGCCGCAGCCGCGATCGCGCTCTGCAGATCGGCCTGCGCCTGCTCGACCTTCACCTGCGCATCGGACGGATCGATGTCCGCAATCCGATCGCCTTTGTGGACCTGCTGATTTTCCTGAATGTAGACGTTGACCACCTGACCGGCGATCCGCGCGGAGACCGGCACCACGTCCGCGGCGACTCCCGCGTCGTCAGTCGATTCCTTGCCCGACATGACCAGCGAATAGACGCCGTAACCGATCAGCAGCACCGCAACGACGATTCCGATGATCCAGTAGATGCGCTTCGCGCGCTCCGGCTTGATCACCGGCTCGTGCTCGGCCACCTCGGACGCCGGCGGCACTGGAGCCGGCGCCGGCGCTACTGCTGTTTGCTCCCGTTGCATTTACATCTCCACGTGAACGTCGATCTCTCCGGACGGTTCGCCTTTCGGCAGCCGAAGGAAAAGCACGAGCGGCAGCACGCACAAGAACGCGATGCCGCAGATCAGGAACAACCGTTCGTACGACAAAACCATTGCCTGGGCCCGCAGCTGGTAGTCGATGATCTGCGCCGCGGTGCCCTGCGCCGCCGGACCGGTGACGCCGCGGCCCTGTAACATCTTCTGCAGCCCGTACATCCGCGACATGACGGCCGTCCGGTCCATGCTGACGTTTGCGAGCATTGCGCCACGGGCGCTCGTCGCATAACGCGATAAAAGTGTGGCCATGATCGCCAGCCCGATCGAGCCCCCGACCTGGCGCAGGAGCGAGTTCAGGCCGGTCGCGTCCGACAATCGATGTCTCGGGATCGAGCTCAACGCGACGGTGGTCAGCGGGATGAACAGGCAGCTGAACGCGACGCCCTGCAGGATGAGCACGTTGACGATGCCGCGCGCCGACGTCGCCAGCGTGTAATGCCCCATCAGCCATGCAGTGTACGCGAAGATGATGATGCCGATCGCCACCACGATGCGCGGAGACACGATGTTGTAGATGCGTCCGACGATCGGCATCACGAACAGCATCGTGAGCGAGCGCGGCATCAGCGCGAGTCCCGATTGCGTGGCCGTAAAACCGAGCAGCGTCTGCATGAAGAGCGGGAGGAGGAACGTGACCGACATCAGCATCGCGAACATCACCGCGCCGATCATCGTGCCGGAGAAGAACACCATGTCCTTGAACAACGCGATGTCCACCGCGGGCACGCGCGCGCTCAGCTCGCGGACGACGAGCAGGGCGAGCACCGTGACGGAGAAGAACGACATCGCCGTGATCTCTCCGGACTGGAACCAGTCGTTGCGGTTCCCTTCCTCGAGCACGTACTGAAGGGAGCCGAGGCCGGCGATGAGCATGCCGATGCCCCACCAGTCCATGTTCTTGCGCTGCCGCTCGGCCATCGAGTGCATCGCCGCGCGAATGTCCGGCGGCTCGTGCACGAAGCGCGAGACCATCAGCAGCGACACGCACCCGATCGGCACGTTGATGTAGAAGATCCACGGCCAGCTATAGTTATCAACAATATAGCCGCCGAGAGTCGGCCCGAACGCCGGGCCCAGCACGACGGCCATTCCGAAAAGCGCCATCGCCATGCCCTGCTCTTCGAGCGGGAACGTCTGGCGCAGAATGGCCTGCTCGGTCGGCTGCAGCGCGCCCGCGCCCATCCCTTGAATGATCCGGAACAGCACGAGAAGCGGCAGCGTGCGCGCCATGCCGCAGAGTGCCGAGCCGGCGACGAAGAGCGCGAGGCAGAACATGTAGACGCGCTTCTGACCGAACAGCCTCGCGAGAAATCCGGTCAGCGGCATGACCATGACCGTCGCGATCACGAAGCCGGTCGTCACCCACGTGACCTGCTCGACGGTGACGCCGAGCGATCCCATGAGATGCGGCACCGCGACGTTGACGATCGACGCGTCGATCGCGCCCATCAGCGTGCCGAACGTGATCGAGACCGTGACGAGCCATTTGTTGACGGGCTTGCGATCGCGCATCGTCGTCGCGCCGCCCGCGGCGAGCGACATCGCCTCGGAGGTCACGCCCCACTCCGCCGGTTCGCGGTTTGCGGCTCGCCCTTCACAGCGCATTGCGGACTGCAGCGAAGCGTGCTCCGAACTGCGAACGTCATTTCGTCGCCTCGATCATCCGCCGGATCTCGCCCGTCGCGTGCTGCAGATCGTAATTCGCCGCCGCGGCGTCGGCCTGCGCGGCGATGAGATCTTCGCGCGCCTGGCGGTACTCGTCCTGCGCGCGATCGACTTCGACGGGCGATCCGTAGCCGGCTTTGCGCCGGTCTTCCGCGACCGTCAGCGCGTCTTCGGCGACTTTCGCGCCTTCGGTGGCGACCGCGACGCGCGCATTCGCGCTGTTCAGATTCATGACCGCGCGGCGGACGTCCTGCTCCACGTCGCGCTGCTGCTGCGACGCGTGAATGCGCTCCTCGTTGTACGTCGCCTTCGCATTCGCGATTGCCGCCTCGATATCGGCGTGAAAGAGCGGCATCGAAAGCGTCGCCGCGATGCGGCGCGTCCAGAGCAGATCGCTCGGACGCAGACCGGCGTAGTCGCCCGCGAAATCGAGTCCCACCGACGGCAGCCTTCGCGCGCGCTGCGCCGACATCGCGAGCGACGCCGCCTTTTCACGCGCCGCGACTTCCTTCAACTCCGGCCGCTCCGTTTGCGCCACGCGCAACGCGTCATCGACCGGCGGGGCGGGGGGTGCGGCGGCGAGCGGCTCGGTGAGCGTCACCGGCGTGCTCTCCGGCTCGCCCATCGCGTTGAGCAGCGCGAGCAGCGCGGTCTGCTGGTCGTTCTCGGCGATGAGCAGTGCCTGCCGCGCGCGATCGAGCTGCACCGTCGCTTGAGCGACATCGAGCCGCGTGCCGGTGCCGGCGGAGAATTCATCCTGCGCCACTTTCAGCAATCGTTGAAACAGATCGATGTCCGCCTGCCGCGATACGACCTGCGTCGAAGCCCGCTGCGCGATCACGTACAGCCGCGCGACCGCCGCGGCCACGTCATTCTCGGCCTGCTCGGTCGCGTACCGGCTCGCCGTTTCGCCCTGCTGCAGCGATCGATACATCCGCAGCGCGGCGATGTTGAACACCTGCATCGCCGCCGCGATTTGCGCGTCGGTGACGTTGAACGGCGGCACGACGGCCGGAAAGCCCGGGATGGTCAGGCCGAACGTCTGCAGGTTCAGCGACTCGTTGGTCTGGATCAATCGCGCGTCCGCCTGCGGCAGCATGCTTTGAAATCCCTGCAGCCGTGCGATCGTCGCGCGCTCTTCGGCGGAACGCGCGAGCTGCGCCTGCGTTCCGGCGCTCAGCGCGCGATGCACCGCGTCGGCGAGCGAAAGGCGCAGCGGCTGCGCGGTTGCAGAAACTGCAAACAGGAAAAGGAGCAGACACCGACAGCCCATCAGCGCGGGCTGTAGCAAATTCAGCGCCGCGCGCGAACGTATTCGCGAATGCGCTGCGCCTGGCTCGCGCCGTCCAGCCCCGCCTCGGCAATCACCGCGCGGCCCGAGCCGCTGCCGGGATACCGCCCGTGCATGAACGGATGCATGGTCATCGTTCGCCCGAAATCCGATCGAATCCATCGATACATCGTCGGAAGCGTGAAGCCCGTGATGCCCATCGCTTCCTGCGCGACCCGCTCCGGAAACATCGACGCGCGTTCGTTCATCGCGTGCGTGTCGAAGAGCTCCGCGCTCGCGACATAGTACACATCGAGCTCGATTCCTTCACTCACGAGCTGCGGAAGCGCCTCGGTCAGGAAGGCGTAGGTGACGCCCGACTCCTGCAGCACGATCGTTCCGTCCGGCGTCCGCGGAGCGACGCGCAGCAGATACAGGCCATGCTTCGCGTCGGATGCGGGAGCGAGCCCGAGGGCCTC
>DATIZY010000356.1:0-5415 GCA_035516895.1 Thermoanaerobaculia bacterium
CTCAAGAATGTAGGGACAATCGGCACACACTGACGACGGTCCCGGGTCCCGCGTCCCGAGTCGCGGGCAACGATCAACTCGGGTCTCGGGACCCGGGATGGATGAATGCACAATCAAACGATGAAAGGCCTGATTCTGTCCGGCGGCAAAGGCACGCGGATGCGCCCGCTGACCTACACGTCGGCGAAGCAGCTGATCCCGGTCGCCAACAAGCCGGTGCTGGCGTACGGCATCGAAGCGATCGTCGCCGCCGGCATCGAGAGCATCGGCATCATCGTCTCGCCGGAAACGGGCGCCGAGATTCGAGAGTGCGTGAAGGACGGCTCGCGCTTCGGCGCGGACGTGACCTACATCGAGCAGGACGCGCCGCGCGGACTGGCGCACGCGGTGCTCACCGCCGAGCCCTTCCTCCGCGACTCGCCGTTCGTCATGTACCTCGGCGACAACCTTCTGCAGCACGGCATCACGCCGCTCGTCGAGGAGTATCGCTCGCTCGACTGCAACGGCGAGATCCTGCTGACGCGCGTGCCGAACCCGTCGCAATTCGGCGTCGCCGAGCTGTCGCCCGAGGGCCGCGTCGTCCGCCTGACTGAAAAACCGCAGCAGCCGAAGTCCGACCTCGCGCTCGTCGGCGTCTACATGTTCGACGAAAACATTTTCGACGCGGCGAAGGCGATCAAACCGTCGCGCCGCGGCGAGCTCGAGATCACCGACGCGATCCAGTGGCTCGTCGACAACAAATTCGTCGTCCATCCGCACATCGTCAAAGGCTGGTGGAAGGACACCGGCAAGATCGAGGACATGCTGGAAGCGAACCGCACCGTGCTCGACACGTTCGAGCGCGACGTGCGCGGCAACATCGGCGAGTCGAGCTCGATCGAGGGCAAAGCGGTGATCGAAGAGGGCGCCGAGATCGTCGACTCCGTCGTGCGCGGACCGGCGATCATCGGCCGCGGCGCGCGCGTCATCCACGCCTATGTCGGGCCGTACACGTCGATCGGCAACGGCTGCTCGATCGAGCACTGCGAGATCGAGAACTCGATCGTGCTGGAAAATTCGACGATCGCGCACGTCGACGGCCGCATCGAAGCGAGCCTCATCGGAAAAAACGTGAAGATCTGCCGCACGCATCGCAAACCCGCGGCGTACCGCTTCATGCTCGGCGACAACAGCGAAGTAGGAATCACGTAGCTGGACGCGTCCAACCGCCTGAGTTCCAAATGCCAAACGTCTACACATTCAAAGACTTCGAGGGCAGCAGCCATCGGATCCTCCTCGATCTGATCACGCGTCACTCCGACGGCGCGGGCACTCTCCTCGACCTCGGCGCCGCGGGCGGTGAGCTCGGGCAGGCGCTGCGAAAGAAATTTCGGCGGACGATCGGATTCGAATTCGACGCCGATCGCCTTCCCGATCTGCGCACGCGATTCGATCAGGCGGTCATCGCCGATCTCGAGACCGTGCGGCGGCTGCCGTCGCACGCGAGCGTGATCGTGCTCGCCGACATCCTCGAGCATCTTCGCGATCCGTCGCAGCTGCTGGCCTGCGTGCGCGACGCGCTGGCGCCCGGCGGCTCCATCTTCATCTCCGTCCCGAACATCGCAAACATCACCGTGCGCCTCGGCCTGCTGTTCGGAATCTTCGAGTATCGCGAGCGCGGCATCCTCGACTCGTCGCACCTGCGCTTCTACACCATGCGCTCGATCAAGCGCGAGATCGAGAACGCCGGATTTCGCATCGTCGCGATCCGCGGCTCGTCGGTGCCGATCCGCCTGATCGTGCCGAATGCGCCGGGGTTTCTGCTGCGTATCGGCGAGCGGATCCTGACGTGGGTCACACGAATCTGGCGCGGCCTGTTCGCCTACCAGATCATCATCGTCGCACAACGTCGATGATCGAGATCGCGATCGCCGCGACGAGCGCGACGGCCGCGACCCACCACCACCCCCGCCCGATCCGCCGCGAGAAGATCACTTCGTGCGTACCCGCGGGCACCGGCACGCCGGCGAACAGCATATTGATCGGCTCGGGCGCGACGTCGCGGCCGTCGATCGTGACGCGCAGCTCCGGCGTGAGCTTCTCCGACGAGGCGAGAAACGCCGCGGCGGGCGCGTTCACCTCGATGCGCTCTTCGTTCTCCGCGTAGCTCTTCAGCGTCACGCCCGCGTCGGCGAACATCGCATCGCGATCTCCGGCCGCCTCGCGTGCGAAGTCGATGTTCTTCGCCGCCAGCAACTGCTCGCCGCTCATTTTGACGAGCCGCGTGATCGCGTGAAATCGCGGCACCTCAGCGAGATTCAGAAAGATGCGCTCGTCGGGCAGCTCGCGATCGAAGATGACCGGCGTCGTCACGCGACCGTAAAACGCGATCGTTCCGCGAATGCCGACCGACCGCATGCGCACGGTCAGCGTGTCGCCCTTCCGCGCAAACGGCCGGATCGGAACGTAAACGCGCTCCGCGAACCTGATGTCCGCCGGCGTGAACGCGCGCGAGTACACGATCGTGTCGCCGCGAATGAGCGTCACGACCATCGCCGGATTCGGCGTGCTCGTGGCGTCGATGTGCACCGGCAGCTCGATCGCGTAGAACGGCTCCGCGTCAATCGTCAGCGGACGATCGACGGTCATTCCCGGATAAATATCAATGTATTTATGTAATGGTATCGTGTACTTAAACGTTGTCCACTTGATGATGTCGATCGCCGGATTCTCGAGGAAATAGCGCACGCCGAGCATCGACACGAGCGGATCGTTCAGGTCGAATTTCAGGCTGTTGAACGTGATCACGGTCGCGTTGCCGCCGAACGATGTCGGATCGATACGACGCAGCAGCGCGCGATACCTCGCTTCCGACGAGAAGTGGCTGCGGATGTCTTCGAGATGGAACAGCTCCGACGAGTTCGGCCACAGATCGATGAAGAACGGCGCGATGCGGAACGGCTTCGGCTGCCGCTGCAGAAAAGCGATCGCCGGCGTGACTGGCGGAATCGAATCGGCCGGTTCGAGATACGGATAAAACCTTCCCGCGAAGACGCCGAGGTCGCCGGCGGCGATGAGGGCGAGGGTGGCGGAGACGAGCGCGCGGCGCGACCACACACCGGCCGCTGCAAGATAGGCGACCGGAAGCGGCAGGATGATCTGCAATCGCGTCAGCGGCGAATATTTGAATCCCGGCAGCACGCCGATGATGTGTGTCAGCGGCGGGAAGCCGAACATGCAAGCGAGAATGATCGCCGCCGCGGCGAACCAGAACCAGCGCGACCGCGCGCGGCGATTGAACAGGGCGAGCGCCACGAGCGGAATCGCGATCAGGCTCAAGTAGACCGTCGCTTCGACGTAGTTGTTGAGGATGCCGAGCGACGGATCGCCGTTCCAGTTCTTGTAAACGCCGCTGCCGAGGGCGTCGGGACGCACGAAGAGTCTGAAATGGCGCAGCGCGAACGCATGCTCGAGCGCGGCGTTCGTGCGCGTTTCGAGGTAGCCCGTGCGACGCACGAGCTGGATCATCGGCACGAGAGACGGCGCGGCGATGAGAAGCGCGAGGATGACGGCGATCGCTGCGACCGCGAGCCCTCTCCCCGCGGGAGATGGCGCGAAGCGCCGGGTGACGGGACGTACCGTGAGCGCGAACGCCAGATACGCGAGCGCAATCCACGCTCCGTACGCCATCGCCGCGGGATAGCCTGCGAGCGCGTATGCGAGGGCGATCACGACGACGGCCCAGAACGGAACGCGCTTCCGGTTCGCGATGCGCCTGACAATCCAAAGGAGCGCCGGAAAGAGCGCCGCGGCGTTCGTCGCCTGCCATAACCAACGGACGGCGATCGCACCCGACGCGGCGAAGAGGATCGCGCCGACCGCCGACGCGCCTTTACCCAGCCGCTCCTCGCGCAGCCAGAGATACGCGAAGAAAAAGGCTGCGTTCAGCTTGAGAAGAATGATTCCGGTGTAAACCCACGCGAGCGGAAGAAGGAGCGCCGGCAGAAGAACGAAGGGAGTGAGCACCGCGGCCGCAGACGAACCCCAGCCCGGGATGCCCGAGGCGACGAAAGGATTCCAGTCAAAGGCGCGCCAGTCGTCCTTCACGAGCGACATCAATGTGAAGTACGACGTCGGCGGATCGTTGAGCAGCGAATTCTGCACGCTGACGTGCCGCACCTGCGACCACGGCGCGTAGCCGAAGAAGACGTCGTTCGGCGACACGACGCGCTGCATGAACAGCGTCGGAAAGAAAAACACGAAGTGGTACACGACGAGCGCGATCAGCGCGACGCGGTGTTTGCGGACGAATCGCAAGCGCGTCCATTGTAGGGCGCGACTGCGTCACGCCGAACCGCGGGAACGACGCCGCGCAGGCGTGCCCTACAATCCGCGGCATGAAACGCATGCTCGTCGCCGCTGACGTCGACCGATCGCTGCACGACCGCGCGGCGAAGGACGGCCGGTTTGAAATCGTGGACCATCCGGTCCGCAGCGAAGAGGAGCTCGCGGCGATCGTCGGCGACTGCGAAGTGCTCGTCACGCGCTCGTTCCATCGCGTGACGCGTCGAGTCATCGACGCCGCCCCGCGGCTCGAGGTCATCGCGCAGGGCACGAGCGGCACCGACAACATCGACGCCGCCGCGGCGCGCGAGCGCGGCATCACGATCCTCAACCTTCCCGGCGCGAACGCCGGCGCCGTCGCCGAGCTGGTGATCGGATTCATGATCGCGCTGACCCGCAGCGTCCCCGCGTACACGCGCGAGGTCGCGCGCGGAGTCTGGAATCGCGACGACTGCGCCTCCCGCCACGAGCTCCGTCACCACCCCCTCGGCATCGTTGGCTTGGGCGAGGTCGGCCGCCGCGTGGCACGACTCGCGGGCGCGTTCGGAATGCGCGTGAGCGCCGTCGATCCCTACATCACGAACTTCTACAACGCCACGCGCGTCGACTCGCTCGACGATCTCCTGCGCAACAGCGACATCGTCACGCTGCACGTGCCGCTGACGGAAGAAACGCGGCGTATGATCGGCGCGAAGGAGATCGCATCGATGCCGCGCGGCGCGATTCTGATCAACGCGGCTCGGGGCGAGGTCGTCGATCAAACCGCGGCGATCGATGCGCTGCGATCCAACCATCTCGGCGGCCTCGCGTTCGATGTGTTCCACCCGGAGCCGCCCAACGGCGGGTTTCCCGACGATCCCCGCCTCATCCTCACGCCGCACATCGCCGGATGCACGCATGAGGCGAAGTCGGCCATCGGCGCGAAGCTTTTCGAAAAGATTGCGCGCTTCTACGGCGACAGAAATCATCCATAGCGATCGCGATCGCCGGGCTACGAGACGACAAACTCGCCGTCGCGCATCACGGCGCGCACGAGATTCACGCCGAAGTGGTAGACGAGATGCAGGTAGCTCGGCGCGTCGATCAGCGCGA
>DATIZY010000357.1:0-24033 GCA_035516895.1 Thermoanaerobaculia bacterium
TCTCTTGTTTGTTTAGGCGCTAGGCGTCAGGCGTCAGGCGTCGGGCGTCAGGCGTCAGGCGTCAGGAGATTTGCTGACACCTGAGGCCTGAGACCTGAGACCCGATGGTGGGCATCAGACGTCAGGCGTCGGGCGTCAGGACATTTGCTGACGCCTGAGGCCCGAGGCCTGAGACCCGATGGTCGGCATCAGACGTCAGGCGTCAGGCGTCAGGAGATTTGCTGACGCCTGAGGCCCGAGGCCTGAGACCCGATGAAGAGCGAATATCGCGGATCGATCCACCAGCGCCAGAAGGAACTGATGACGCGCTGGTACGAGCGGCTCGAGAACGCCGGCGACGGCGTGGCGATGATGATCTCCGGCAATTGCATCGAGCTGTTGCAGGCGTTCGACCTGCCGCCGTTCTATCCGGAGATCAACGCCCTGCAGCTCGCGATCCGCCACCAGTCGCTCGAGCCGATCCTCGCCGCAGAGGAGATGGGATACGCCGCCGACAACTGCGCGTACGTGAAAGCGGACGTCGGCGCGTGGCTCAAGGGCATCACTCCCACCGGACGGCCGCTCGCCCATCCCGCGCTGGTACTCTGCAATTTCGTCGGCTGCAACACGTACGTGAAGTGGTTCGAGCACACCGCCGCGCTCACCGGCGCGCCGCTCTACGTGCTCGACGTTCCCTTCCTCCGCGATGGCGAACCGACTGCCGATGCGGTGACCTACGTCGTCCGGCAGCTCCGCGAGGTCATCGCGCGGCTCGAGAAAATCTCCGGCCAGCGATTCGACATCGATCGCCTGCGCGAGGCCGTTGCCAATGCGGCCGCGGTCGAAGACGCGTGGTCGAAGATCAAACATCTCTGCCGCAACACGCCGGCGCCGTTCGACGCCTACTTCGACGCGATCACGCTCATGGGTCCGCTCTACGTCTATCGCGCGAGCCGGGAGGGCGTCGAGTTCTTCAACGCCGCCCTCGACGAGATCCAGCAGAAGGTCGATCGCAACGAAGGCGTCTACGACGCGGAGCGCTTCCGCATCGTCGTCGAAGGTCCGCCGCCGTATTCGCACTTCCGCAATTTCCGCGACATGTTCGCGAAGTGGAAAGCGGTCGCGGTCGCGTCGACCTACTCGACCGTCGGCGGTCTCTGGGAATTCGGATTCCGCCACGATCCCGACGAGCCGCTCGAATCGATCGCCCGGCACATGCTCGAGTACAACGTCACCAATCGCAATTACCTGCAGCGCTACGATCAGATCGAGCGCTATCTGCGGGAATGGAACGCGGACGGAATCGTCATCCACTTCGTCAAGAGCTGCCGCCTCTTCTCGGCCGGACAGGGCGACATGCGCGACTACTTCACCCGACAGCACGATGTGCCGACGCTCTACATCGAGTCGGACCTCGAAGACCCGCGCTATTTCTCCGAGGCGCAGATCAAGAATCGAGTGGACGCGTTTTTCGAGGCGCTCGAGCACCGAAAGACAGTTGTCGGTTCTCAGTTGTCCGTTGTCCCCGCCCACCGCTCCGACAACCGACAACTGACAACTGACAACGCGCCGAAGGCGCCGTCCGACAACGCACCGAAGGTGCCGTCCGACAACGCACCGAAGGTGCTGAAATGAGATTCGCCGCCGGCGTCGATGTCGGCTCGACGCAAACGAAAGCCGTGATGATGGAAGAGTCGGCGGGCATCGTCGGACGCGCGCTCGTCGACACCGGCGCAAACGTTTCGAAGGCGGCCGAGAACGCGTTTCGCGTGCTCTGTGCCGAATCGAATGTCGATCCGCGCGACGTCGGCTTCGTCGTCGGCACCGGCTACGGCCGCTACAAGATCGCGTTCGGCAACGCGCAGATGACCGAGATCAGCTGCCACGCGCGCGGCGCGCACCACGTTTTTCCGAACACGCGCACCGTGATCGACATGGGCGGGCAGGATTCGAAAGCGATCCGCGTCGGCGCGACCGGCGAAGTTCTCGACTTTGTGATGAATGACAAATGCGCGGCAGGAACCGGGCGCTTTCTGGCCAATGCCGCCGACGTGCTGAACATCAGTCTCGACGAGATCGGACCTCTCTCGCTCAACGCAACGCGGCCCGTGAAAATCACCACCGTCTGCACCGTCTTCGTCGAGTCGGACATCCTGTCGTACCTCGCCCAGGGGAAGAAAGCGCCCGACATTCTCGGCGGCGTTCATCAGGCGATCGCCAAGCGCACGGTCTCGCTCGCGCGGCGCATCGCCATCGAGCCGGCGATCACGATCACCGGCGGCGTCGCCCGCAACGTCGGCATGGTCAAAGCGCTCGAGGACGTGCTCGCCACTCCGCTGCAGGTGTCGACCGATTCGCATTTCACCGGCGCAATCGGCGCGGCGCTCTTCGCGCTGGAAAAAATGGATCAGAGTTTCGAGGCGACAGTGTATGTACACGGCAGCCATTGACATCGGCACGGGCTTCACGAAGGCGGTGGTCTTCGATGCGGCGGCCTCGCGCATGTTCGGCCGCGGCCGCGTGAAAACCGGCGTCGATCTCGACGGCGCTGCCGGACGCGCACTCGCGCACGCCATCGCCGACGCGGGTCTCGCCGCATCCGACATCGCCTACACCGCGACCACCGGCTTCGGCCGCTACGGCTTCGCCGCGCGCGACATTCAGATCACCGAGATCACCAGCGCCGCCGCCGGCGCACATCTGCTTTTTCCGTCATCACCCGTCGTGCTCGACATCGGCAATCAGGCGACGCGCGCGATTGCGCTGACGCCCGAGGGAAAAGTGAAAGCGTTCAAGACGAACGACAAGTGCGCGGCCGGATCGGGAAGCTTCATCGGACGCGCGGCGAAATATCTGCAGGTCGACATCGAAGACGTCGGATCGCTCGCGCTCCATGCGACGAGTCCGCAGCCGATCAGCAGCGTCTGCGCGGTGCTCGCCGAGAGCGAGATCATCAACCTCGTCAGCGCCGGCACCTCGGTCGAAGACATTCTGCGCGGCATTTACGATTCGCTCGCCGAGCGCGCGGCCACGCTGCTTCGCCGCGCGGGCCTCGGCAGCGAGCTGACATTCGTCGGCGGTGTGGCGCGGCAGGCCGGCATGATCCGCGCCCTCGAATCGCGCCTCGGCGTCACCGTTCATGTGCCGGACGATTGCGATCTCGTCTGCGCCCTCGGCGCCGCGGTCCTCGGTTCACGCCGCGCGCAGCGGGCCGTCGCGTGATTCTCCCGGCGCTTCTGTTCGCGGCCGCGGTGCCGTACTCGCTCCAGCGGCTGGAGCTCAATCTCGTTGTCGACTACGAGCAGGAGCGGATCGACGGAACCGCCCGCCTAACAATTCGAAACGACTCTTCCCGACCCGCCGCCACCGTCCCGCTCCTCCTCGGCCGTTTGATGACGGTGAAGAGCGCGGACGGATTTCCGTTCGATCAAAAGATCAACACATTCGAAGACGAGCCGAAGCGGCAGGTCGACGCGATCACGGTCCGCCTACCGAAGCCGCTCGCGCCCGGCGCGACGGCGACAGTTTCAATCGACTACGGCGGCTACATCGTTCCGTACACCGAGACGGGGAATCTCTACGTCCACGATACCGTCTCGCCCGATTTCACGATCATCCGCGAAGATGCCTACTCGTTCCCGACCCTCGGCACCACATCGGGCGAGGTGAATCGCAAAATTCATCGGGGAGATTTCACATTCGATGCGAAGATCACCGTCCCGATCGGATTCACGGTCGCCGCCGGAGCGCTCGTCGATTCGAAAGTCGTCGAAGGAAAGACGACGTTCCACTTCGGGAGCGATGTGCCGGTGCCCTTCGTGAATTTTCCGATCGCGAAATTCCGCATCCTCGATGACGGGCCGGCTCGCGTCTACTACCTGCCGGAGGATGCTGCGGGCGCAAAGGTCGTGATGCAGAAAACGCGCGCCGCGCTCGATCTGCTGACCCAATGGTTCGGACCGCTGCATCGTGCCGCAACGCTGACGCTCATCGAGATTCCCGAGGGGTGGGGATCGCAGGCAGCGTTGATTCCGGGGATCATCCTCACTGCCGACGACTTCAGGGACCCACGCTACGAGGCGGGGCTGTACCACGAGATCGCGCATCTGTGGAACGGAATCGAGAACGAGAATCCGCCGGCGCGCCTCAACGAGGGTCAAAGCATGTGGCTGCAGTGGATCGTATCGGAAGAGCTGGACGGACTGCCGCCGGAGCGCGTTGCCAAAGCGGAGAAGCGTGCGGCCGAGAAGGCGCTCGCCGAGCCGCGGCTGGCCACCGTTCCTCTTGCCGATTACGGCGCGCATGACCTGACCGACTTCAGCTACAGCGTCGGCGAGCTCTATTTTGCCGCGCTGGAAAAAGCGATCGGACGCGACGCGTTGTTCGGTGTTCTGCGCGATTACTACCAATCGCATCCGGACGGAGCGACGGTCAACGACTTCACGACGCTTCTCGAACAGCGGTTCCCGAGCGGCGCAGCGATCGATCGCGACTGGATCGAAACGACGCGATGGCGCGAATCACTCGCGCAGCCGTGACGCGTTCGGCTTTGCGCGCGCTCTGCGGCACAGGCGTATGGAACGCCGCACGCTCCTGTTCGGATTCGCATCCTCGCTGATCGCGAACTCGCGCAAACGGGGTCAGAGCTTCAGTTGTGCTTTTCCTACCGCGCGGTAGACGCGGACGCACTCCGGATCCACCCCTTGTAGGAAAAGCACAACTGAAGCTCTGACCCCAATTATTTGCGTTTCCAGAGGCCTTTCGGATTCGCGCCCAGAAGTCCCGCGCGCAGCACCGCTTCGCTCACGCGGCCGAGCCTCAGATTGCGCGGCAGGCGCCACGCGCGCGGCGCGCTGTCGATCGCGTCGTCGACATAGTCCATCGGACCTTCGTCGAACCGCCAGCCGCGCGGCTCGAACTGCTCGAGATCGACCGGTACGGTGAACCCGCGCATCGTCCGCTCGCCGTATTGATTGAAGAAGCCGTCGAAGTAGCTGAGCCCGAGCGCTTCGTAGCCGTAGATCGGCTCGCGCGAGCGGAGCGTCGTGAAGTTCGATTTCGCCACGCTCCCCCACAAATTGCTTTTGCGAAACAGCGCGACTGCATGACCGTCGTCGCGCACGGCATCGATCCACATCATCTGCGGCGCATACCCAAGCTCGCGCAGCGCGGCGCACGCGAACAACACCCCGCTGTAGCACTGCGCTTTTCCCTTGCGCAACACGCCGCGCGGCGACACCGCGCCGCCCTTCTCGTCGTACGGAAGCTCATCGAGAAACTGTTGAATGCGCGCCGGCGTGCGGAGCGAACGCAAAATGCGGCGCTCCTCGACAGACCACCGCATCACGTGACGATCGTCCGCGACGACGCGTGCGCAGTCCAGCGGCCGCTCTCGAGGATGTCGTCGATCGCGTCGAATGCGGCGTCGATCTCCTCGTCGGTCGTATAGAAATGCGGCGAGAAGCGGATGCCGGACGCCGGCCTAAAATCGCACAATATATCGTTACGATTTAATTCGCGCGACACTTCGCGCGCGTGCGGGACGACGATCGACACCGTGCCGCCGCGCCGCTCTGGATCGCGCGGCGTCCGCACTTCGAAGCCGCGCGCGTCGGCGAGATCCATGAAGCGCCGCGTCTGACGCGACGACTTCTCGCGAATCCGCTCGATGCCCGCCTCCGCGACGATCTTCGGACCCTCGCGTGCGGCGTACAGCGCCGGAATCGGCGGAGTGCCGAGCGCGAAGCGGAGGGCGTCGTCGCGGAAGCGCATCGGCGGCGCTTCGAATCCGAACGGCTGCGCGTGCGCCATCCATCCGGTGAACGCCGGCTCGAGCCGCGGCCGCAGCTCGGGATCGACGTAGAGAAACGATCCGCCCGGTCCGCCGCAAAGCCACTTGAGGACGCCGCCCACCGCGATCGTCACGCCCCATTTCTGCAGCTCGACCGGAAGAATGCCGGCCGATTGAAAAACGTCGAGGACGAGCGTCGCGCCCACGTCGCGCGACCGTCTTGCGATCGCCGGCACGTCGGCCATGAGCGAAGATTCGAAGAAGACGTGCGACATCGGCACGAGCTCGGTTCGCTCGTCGATCGTGTCGAGAAGATCTTCGTACGCGACGGTGACGATCTCCGCGCCGAAGCGGCGCGCGAGACGGTCGTAGACGTAGCGCACCGACGGGAACTCGCCTTCGACCAGGACGACGCGATTACGCGGCGCCTGAAACTCGAACGACGACAGCACCACCGCCTCGGCCGTCGTGACATTCGGCAGCATCGTCACCGATCCGGCCGGAACGCCGAGGAGCGGAGCGATCACGTCGCCGGCATCGATCGACATCGTCCACCAGCTGTCGCCCCACGCCCGCACGCCGCGCGTCGCCCAGGTGTCGGCGAACTCCTCGAGCGCCTCGCGCGCCGCCTCCGGCATCGCGCCTAACGAATGCGACACGAGGTACTTCGTCGATTGCAGAATCGGAAAGCGATCGCGATAACGAAGGAGCGCGTCAGCCTTGTGTAGCGTGGTTGTCATTCGAATCACGACCCGTGTGAGGACCGGCTTCAGCCGGCCGGCACACAGTTGCTGCCCGGCCGCCCAAAGCCGGCCCGCACACTCTCATCCCTTGACGGCGTAATCATCGCCGTAGAACTTGCTCGTGATCGCCGTGTGAAACTCGATCGCTTTCACGGGCGCGTACTTTGGATTTGTCAGGCCGGGAAGGACTTCGAGCAGCTCGTCTTCCCAGACGTAGATCGCCATCGGAAACGAGACGCGCTTCGTCCCGCGCTGCCGCGGATCGCGCGGCTTGCCGACGCGATGCGTCGTCGAGGGGAAGATGTCGTTGCTGATGCGCTGCATGTAGTCGCCGGTGTTGAGGATGATCGATCCGCGCGGCGCCGTGAGGCGCACCCATTTCATGTTGCGGCGATTGAGAACCTGCAGCCCGTCGACGCGCGGCGCCGGCAGAAAGGTGAACAGATCGACATCCTCGTGGCCTAACAAGCGCGCGGCGCCGGAGTCGTCCATCTCGCGCGTCATCGGCGGGTAGTAATTGAGGCGCAGTCCGAAGTTCGTGCCCCTCAGCTTGCGATCGTACAGATGCGGATCGCAGCCGAGGTACGAGAGCATCGCGCGCATGACGGGGAGGATCAGCCGCTCGTGCGCCAGCGCGATCCTGCGAAAAAACTCCTCGTATTCGGGAACGGGCCAGAATTGGTTGCGATCCGCGTTCTGTGAACCCGGCATATCGAACGCGCGCCGGCAGAACACCCACCCTTCCACCCAATCGGGATGCTGCAACGACGTTTCGTGAATCGGAAAGTAGCCTTGATTGACCGAGCCGTGCCTCTGCGCGCGGAAACGCAGCTTCTCGTCTGGCGTCAGCCGCTCGAACATCTCCACGATTTTCGATTCCGCTTCGTCGTACAGCGCCGGATCGACGCCGTGACCTTCGAGGATCGCGAAGCCGATCTCCCGCAGCGCATCGCCGAGATCCTCCGCGAACGACGGCGATCGCATGTCGCACGTGCGGATCGGAAACTCGTCGTCGAACTCTTCCCGCGGATCCTCGGCCAGGTGGTAGCTCTGGCGCTTCTCCACCTGCTCGTAGCGGAGGAAGTCGCGGTTGCGCTTCGATTCCATGCGCTTCAGAGCATAATCCAACCGATGGCCATCATCACCTCGCTCGACGCGCTGCGCGCGGGCGAAGTGCTGCGCGGCGCGGCGATCGCGATGCGTGCCTTCGACGCTCCCGCCACGGTGCGCGCCACCTCAGACGAAGTGCTGTACATCCTGGAGGGCGATGAGGGCATTCATTTGCCGGCGGGAACGGAGATTTCGATCGGCGCCTCGACGGTCGTGATCGGTGTGCGGGCCGGCTTCAGCCGGCCGTCTCGAGGCGGCCCGCACAGCGTTCGATTGAGCGATCAGCCGATTCAGCGCACCGGCGACCGGTGGTATCGCGAGCTGATTCAGAGCGAGATCACGCAGTTCGTCGGCTCGATTCCGCCGGGCCGCGCCCCCGATCACTTTCATCTCTACGAAGAAGTGCTCTGCATTCTGATGGGCAGCGGATTCCTGTGGGCGGACGGCAAGCGAACGCCGGTCGGCCCCGGCTCGTGCGTGTATCTGCCGAAGCGGCAGGTGCCTGGAAAACAGCGGATCAGACGAGCTTCGCCTTCTCGGCGTTTTCTATCCCGCCGGAAGCCCCGCGGTTCGCTACGGCGTAGATGAGAACGCCGACGGCCGTCCACGCCGCGGCTAGCTCGATCGTCGCGATCGACGTCAGCTCCAGCGCGATGATTGCGCCCATCGCGAGCATCGAGATGATTGCCGACGCCCGCTGCAGCCACCGCGGAATCGCGACGGTGATGCTCGCGAACAGCTCGCGATTTTTCAGCGGCAGCACGAGCAGCGCGTAGCTGTGCAAAAAGTACAAAACGACGAGAGCGAAAACGGCGATGTTCAGCGCCAGGCCGGCGGCGCCGCTGAGCAGCAGGACGAGCGCAGCCGCGGCGGTGATCGTCAGGCCGATGACCGGCGTTCCGGAGCGCGGAGAAATCTTCGCGATCCATCGCGGCGCGAGGCGATCCTCCGCCAGCATGATCGCCACGCGCGACGGCACGATCATGGTCGCATTCATCGACGTTGCGATCGCCATCAGCGCGCCGATAGTGATGATCGTCTCCGCTCCGCGCGGAAGGTAGCGCGACGCGACCGCCGTGAACGACGCACCGGGAAGAACTCCGATCGCGACAAACGACATCAGGAAATAGACCGCCATCGTCGCGCCGATGCCGAGGAGAAAGATGCGCGGCAGGCGCCGCGTGCTGTCGCGGACCTCTCCGGCGGTCTGCGCGAGAGATTCGAAGCCCGCGTACGCGAAGAACAGCGGCGGAATGCTCGCGGCGAAGCCTGTCAGTCCGTGAGCGAACATCGGCCGAAAGTTCGCGGCGTGCACGGCGAAGAGTCCCGGAACGATCAGCACGAGAAGCGACAGTCCGAGGATGAGGCACATCCAGACCTGGACGCGGCCGAACCATCGCACTCCCGCGACGTGAATCAGATAGAACGCGAGCAGGCTTGCGACCGCGACCGGCATCCCGCCGCCCAGGTAATCGGCAAACGCGCCCGCGAGGTAGGCCAGCGCGCCGATGTACGCGATGATCTTCAGCCACACCCCGATGAATGCCAGCCGGGATCCGCCGAACGTGCGCGAGATGTGCGTGTACTCGCCGCCCGGCTCGCGGCCTAACGGCGTCGAGATGAAGACCGAATAGGCGACCGATGTGGCGAGCACGGCCGGCGCGAGCACCAGGTAGCCGAGGATCACGCTCGCGCCGGTGAGCGACCACGCCTCGGCGGTGACTTTGAAGATGCCCGCGCCGATGAGGATGCCGATGAGTGCGGCATACGACTCGACCGTTCCGAGATCGCGGCGAAGACCTGCGGCGGACATTGCATGAGTGTAAATAGTTCTCGCTTTCTGCAAATGACGCATGTACGCTTTGCGGGCTTCGCAAGTCCAGAGGTGACCCTTCGATGCCTCGAGCTCTGGTCGTGGAAGATGACGTGACCTCGCGTACGCTCTTCGCGACGATCGCGCGCCGCTGCGGTTTCGAGACGCTTATCGCCGCGGACGGCATCGAAGCGATGGCTTCGATCAAACAACAGACGCCCGACGCGATCGTTCTCGACCTGCTGCTGCCGCATGTGAGCGGCTTCGAGGTCCTCGGCGAAATCGGCCGCACAACTCCGCGGCTGTTCGGCTTCACGATCGTGGTGACCGCGGCGCCCGAATGGAGTCTGCACAACTGCGCCGAGCTGAAGCTCGTACGCGCGGTACTGCGGAAGCCGCTCGATGTCGGCATGATCATGGACGAGCTGACGGCGATCTGCGAGAACACCGCGCACGGGAGACCGGCCGGACCCGAGCGATCGGTCTGAGGTTCGCCGTTTGGCGAGCGCCTACCTATGATTCGACGTTCACGCTCGAGCTTCTGAACTCGAGGTCTGGGTTCGAGCGAAGAGGTTCTAGGTTCAAGGCGAGGACCGGCAGCCGATGACGTGCGAGATCGACAAGCCGCCGGTCCTCTGGAACGACGGGAATCGCGCCGCCGACCCGCAACACAGCCCGGAGGACGGAGGCGGCGCGCTTTTCGCGAACTGCAAATCGCGTGCTCATGATTCGCATCCGGCGAATCAACAACTCTTTGCATCGAGCGCAAACCGGGCGGTGACACGCACACTGGAGTGGAGCTCGCGAGCGACGGCCGCGTTCACTAAAGTTCGTTTTGCGGGCACTGTAAATGCACGCTAAGATGCTAATCGTGGTTGGGACCCGAATCCGCGACGCCAGGATGAGCCGTAACCTCTCGCTGAACGCGGTCGCTGATCGGGCTCACATCAGCGTGGCCACGCTGTCGCGGATCGAGCGCGACAAGCAGGGCCTCGACCTCGGCCTCTTTCTCATTCTCTGCAAAATTCTTCATTTCACGCCGCAGCAAATGCTCGGCGGCGAGGCCGCCGAAGCCGGCGATCCGCTCGCGGACCAGATCGTCACGATGCAGCACGAAGAGCGACTGAAGCTCTGGCGCGACCTCGCAACGAACCGGCGCAGCAACCATCGTCAACGCACAACACGGACCGAGGCCCGGAAGGTGAACGAGGAGATCGAGGAGCTCCTCGCCCAGTTCGAGTTCGTACGAGCCGAGATTGAATCCGTCCAGAGCCGGATGCGGCGTCGATGACGCACCCTCCCTCGCCGGCAGCCAGCGCGCTGCGTCAACGTGTGCAAGCCCTGCTGGAGAACTCGAGCGAGATTCGAACGGCATCGCAGAGGCTCCGCGCACGCTGCGAACAAGGCCGTGAGTTTCGGCAGCGGATCCTCGATCTCGGCACCATCACCGAGCGTCTCGGAAATCTGCGGGACGCCGCGAACCGCGACGCGCAGCGGGCGATCGCGACGACGCTCCTGCGCGCGAGGGCGCTTCGCGCGCGCATGAAGGCGGATGCTCATGACCGTCGGTGAACGCATCCGGCGCATCCGGACCGCGCACGAGCTCTCGCTGAACGACGTCGCCGAGCAGGCGAAGATCAGCGTGGCCACGCTTTCGCGCATCGAGCGCGGCAAGCAGGGCCTGGACCTCGGCGTCCTCCTCCTGCTCGCCCGCATCCTCAAGACCGCACCGCACGAGCTGATCGGTGACGAGTCGGACAATGTCGACCCCCTCGCGGTGCGCATCGCCGCCTTGAAGCACTCCGACCGCATGGAGCTGTGGCGCGAGCTCACGCGGCAACGCGCCGCGCGCGTAAAGACGCACAACCTGCACGAAGAAGTCGCCGAGCTCCTCGCGCAGCTGGAGTACGTCCGCGCGGAGATGGAATCGATGCGCGCGCGCATCCGCCAGCGGTAGCGCCTAACGCGCGCTGCTCTTCGGGAACTCCTCCAGATTGATGAATGCCAGCACCGCGCCGTCGATTTTGTTGTCCGTCGTGCGGTAGGGCCGCACGCGAAGAGAGAACTTCCGTCCCGTTTTGTCCTGAATGATCCCCTCCCGCACTTCGAGCGCGTCGATCACATCGGTCACCATCTTCCTGAGCACGTCCACGTCGATCGTCGTCTTCATGTCGCCGATCGGCCGGCCGACGTCGGAAGGAATCAGATTGAAAATCTGCTGCGCGCCCGGATTGAAGCGCCGGATCCTGAGCCCGGAATCGAGCATGAGGATCGGGATTTCGATCGACACGAGAAGGTTGACGAAGTCGCTGCTGACGTGCGCCAGCTCCCGGTTGCGATTCTCCAGCTCCTCGTTGAGCGTGGTCAGCTCCTCGTTCGAGGATTGCAGCTCTTCCTTCGCCGTCTCCAGCTCCTCGTTCGTGCTCTGCAGCTCTTCGTTGCTCGACTGAATCTCCTCATTGGCCGAACGAAGCTCCTCGTTCATCGCCTCCTGTTCTTCGATGATCGACTGGAGATATTCACGCGTCGCTTCGAGCTCGCGTTTGAGCCGGCTGATCTGCCCGCCCCGCGCCTCCCTGGTCGTCTCCTTCGTTTGGCGCGAACGCGCTTTCTTTTCGGTCGAGCGCTCGTTTTCCTCGAAGAGCACGAGCAGGAAGCGCTCGCTTCCACCGCTGACGAACGGAATGACTTCGATGTCGACCGTCGCCACACTTCCGTTCGTGCGCACGTGCACGCCCGTGCGGCGCTCGGCAGCCTGTTTCTTGCGGGCTCCGAAGATTGCGGCGCGAAGATCGGCGAGCAGGCCCTCGCGCGCCATCTTGAGCAGGTTGAAACTCGCCGTTCCCGGCGGGATCTCCAGGTACGGACTGGTGCGGCCGCGGAACTGCAGAACGTCGAGATTCTCGTTGATCAGCACACCGACCGGGCTGAAGCGGTTCAGAAGCACGCGATCGGCATCGCGCACGATCGCGCTGGGCTTCAGGCTCTCTCGTTCCGGCGCGGGCTCCTCGTCCGGCGTCACGGGAAGCGGCGAGGGCATGACGAAATCGGTCTGCGGCCTCGGAGTGATCGTTTTCTTCCGGTAGATCTTGTTCTTGCGGTCGACCACGGCGAAGAGATCGGCGAAATTGCCAATCGTTTCCGAGCTGCCGAGGAGCAGATAGCCGTTCGTGCGAAGGGCGTAGTGGAAAATCGAGACGACTTTCCTCTGCAGCGCGCTGCCGAAATAGATCATCACGTTCCGGCAGCTGATGAGATCGAGCTTCGAAAACGGCGGATCGTTGGCCACGTTCTGCCGGGCAAAAATGCAGCAGTCGCGCACGGCCTTGCTCACCCGATAGCCGCTGTCGAGGCGGTTGAAGAAACGTCGTAGCCGTTCGGACGAGACTTCGCCCGAGATGCTTTCCGGGTAGAGGCCCGCGCGCGCCCGCTCGATCGCCTGCTCGCTCACGTCGGTCCCGAAAATCTGAATCGGGCATGAGGATGCGCTCGTCGCGGCCGCTTCCAGCAGCGCGATCGCCAGCGAGTACACCTCTTCGCCCGTCGCACAACCCGGCACCCACACGCGGACGGTGTCTTCCTCGCGCCGCTCGCGAATCACATCGGGGAAAACCTTCCTGGCCAGCGCTTCGAACACGTCGGCATCGCGGAAGAAGCCGGTGACGCGGATGAGAATGTCGCCGTAGAGCGCCTCCGCCTCCTTCGGATCGTCGCGAACGAGCGGCAGGTAGTCCCGCAGCGAGCTGACGCGCCGCAGAGCCATGCGCCTGCGAATGCGGCGCTCGATCGTGCTCGGTTTGTAGTACGTAAAGTCGATGTTGTGCTTCGCGCGGATCACGTTGAGCAGCCTGACGACGTCCTGCTCGGGAAGGCGCGCCTTGATGCCGTCGTCGACGATGTACACGTGCTGCGCGATGCGCGCGAGCTCCTTCGCGATCTCCTCGGGTGGAAGGACGAAGTCGACATAGCCGGACGCCACGGCGCTTCGCGGCATGCTGCTCATCTTCGCCGTATCGTCCTGCGCGAACGTGATCCCTCCCTCGGCTTTGATGGCTTTGGTCCCAAGGGATCCGTCGGATGCCGAGCCGGAGAGGACCACCGAGATCGCGCGCGAGCCCTGGTCGGCCGCGAGCGAGCGGAAGAAGGCGTCGATCGTCGAAGGCGGCATTGCCTTCGGCGCCTTGTGCAGCTGCAACACGCCGTGCTCGATGGCCACCTCCGAACCGGGGGGCGCGACATAGGCGTGCCCCGGCCTGACCGCGGTGCCGGCGCGCACGACCTCGACGGGCAATTTCGTTGCTCGCTCGAGGATCTGATCGAGATTCGATGCGTACTTCGGATCCTGATGAAGAATGAAGACGAGCGCGAGCAGCGGCTTGTCGGGCATCGCTTTCAGCAGCGCGGTGAACGCCTCGATACCGCCTGCCGAGCCGCCGATGCCGACGACCGGAAACGCGGGCGTGGCCTCCGGCTCCGCCTCATCCGTTGCGGATTTTTTCCGAGCCTTGCGCGTTGCCATGCGCAGCATTCTATTGCCGGTCAGTCAGCTTGCTTCGGTTTCAGTCATGCCGGAATCACGAGTCGAGGTCATCGGCGCGCAGCGCGGCCACGAGTGATTGCCGCACGCTTCGAGGATCGCGAGCGCGATTCGCTTGAACGCGCTGAGGTGATTCGGAGGCTCGTGGTGGGAACGGGACGGCCGGCGTGCCGCACGTCACAGCCGGTGAGACTCAGGCAAACCAGCGGCTGCGCACGCAAAGTGCTACGTTGAGATCAGGATGTGGGCGCCTCGTTTTCACGATCGCCTCGAAGCCGGCCGGCTGCTCGGCCGCGAGCTGGTGAAGCGACTTGGAGCACCGGCTTCAACCGGCCCATCGGCTGCAACGTCCCACGATTCCATCGTGCTCGGCCTGCCGCGGGGCGGCGTTCCGGTTGCGGCCGAGGTGGCGAAGGCGCTCGGCGCGCCACTGGACGTTTTCATCGTACGCAAGCTCGGCGTTCCGGGTCACGAGGAGCTGGCGATGGGCGCGATCGCCAGCGGCGGCGTGCGCGTGCTGAATCAGGACGTGCTCCGCTATTTGCCGGTGCCGCAGAAGTCGATCGACGAAGTCGCCGCGCGCGAGCAGCAGGAGCTCGAGCGGCGCGAGCGCAGCTATCGCGGGTCGCGTCCGCCGCTCGACGTGCGCGACAAGACGGTGATCGTCGTCGACGACGGTCTGGCGACCGGATCGACGATGCGCGCCGCGGTCGCAGCGCTGCGAAAGATGCAGCCGCGCGCAATCGTCGTCGCCGTGCCGGTCGCGGCGAAACAGACCTGCGACGAATTCCACAGCGAGGGAATCGACGTCGTCTGCCTCCGCACGCCCGAGCCGTTCGAAGCGGTCGGCCTCTGGTACGACGATTTCTCGCAGACGACGGACGAGGAAGTCCACGAGCTCATCGATGAACGACATCCGCAAAACGCTGACGCGGCTCACCGGAGCTGACACGGACTTCGATCCGCTCTTGCAGCTCATCGGCAACGCGCGCTTCGTGCTGATCGGCGAGGCGTCGCACGGAACGCACGAGTTTTACGCGTGCCGCGCGGCGATCACGCGGCGGCTCATCGCCGAGAAAGGATTCAACGCCGTCGCAGTCGAAGCCGACTGGCCCGACGCGTATCGCATCAACCGCTTCGTTCGCGGACTCGGCGAGGACAGCGAGCCGGTGGAGTCGCTCGGCGATTTCAGACGCTTTCCGACGTGGATGTGGCGCAATGCCGACGTGCTCGATTTCATCGGCTGGCTGCGCGAGTTCAACGATCGCATTCCGCGCGACGATCAGAAGGCCGGCTTTTACGGCCTCGATCTCTACAGTCTTTACACATCGATCGAACAAGTCATCGGCTATCTCGACAAGGTCGATCCCGATGCGGCGAAGCGCGCGCGCTATCGCTACGCGTGCTTCGAGCATTACGGCGAGGACACGCAGGCCTACGGCTACGCCGCGTCGTTCGGCCTGACAGAATCGTGCGAGAAGGAAGTCGTCGGACAGCTCGTTGATTTTCGAAGGAAGGCCGCGGAGTACGCGAGCCGCGACGGCCACATTCCGCCCGACGAGGCGTTTTTCGCCGAGCAGAATGCGCGGCTCGTCGCCAACGCCGAGCGCTACTACCGCTCGATGTTTTCGGGCCGCGTGTCGTCGTGGAATCTCCGCGATCAGCACATGGCCGAGACCCTGACCACACTCGCCGATCATCTTCGCCGCCGCGCCTACCGCGAGGCGAAAGTGGTTGTCTGGGAGCACAACTCGCACCTCGGCGACGCGCGCGCCACCGAGATGGGAAAGCAGGGCGAGCTGAATGTCGGCCAGCTCGTGCGCGAGCGCTACGGCGAGGACGCGCGGCTCATCGGCTTCACGACGCACACGGGCTCGGTCACGGCGGCGTCGGATTGGGACGGACCGGCGGAGCGCAAGAAAGTGCGTCCGGCGATGGAAGGCAGCTACGAGCTCCTCTTCCACGATCTCGGTGAAGGCAATTTCCATCTGCCGCTGCGCGGGAACGACGTCGCGATGCAGCGGCTCGAAGATCCGATGCTCGAGCGCGCGATCGGCGTCATCTATCTGCCGCAGAGCGAGCGTCAGAGCCATTACTTCTATGCGTCGCTGCCGCGCCAGTTCGACGCGGTGCTGCATTACGACACCACGCGCGCCGTCGAGCCGCTCGAGAAGTGGGAGCTGGACCACACGCGCGAGATGCCCGAGACGTATCCGTCAACGTATTAGTCGAACAACGATCCGTAGGGCACGCCTGCGGCGTGCCGAAACCCGGGGGTGCGGCACGGCGCAGCCGTGCCCTACAACATCGTTTGCGCGCACACAAAACCGATCAGCGCGCGGGGAGCCCGCCGCTCCACAGCGCTTTCGGCATCAGCATGTGCACGCCCTTGTTGCCGTCGACGACTTCCGTGATCGACAGATCGCCGGCAACGCCTGCGAGCGTGTAGGCATCGTCGCGGTCTTTGACTTCGTTGACGATGTCGCGTAGCGACTGCTCGACCTGATCGGCCGGAACGCCCGCCCGCCCGAGCCGCTCGGGAGTCGACGTGATAAACGTGTGCACATCGACGATGTCGCCCGACTTCATTCGCAAAACCGGCGGCGTGCGCGGGTCGTATCGCCCCCATGTCACGGTCTTCGGTGTGGCCTGCAGAACGAAATGCGACGGCTGCGCGTACGCGCCCGCGGCGCACGCGAGAATGGCGAGAAACATTCGCATGAACGCGCAGTCGATCCGGAGTGCCGCGGCCGGGCCACCGCTCGCTGATGGCTTCTCAGAGCTGCGACAAGCAGCCGCACTCCGGAGAGTGAAACGTTTTCGGCCATTTCGACATCCCTCAGAAAGCGAGGGTGCGCACGATGACCGTTTCGATGTTCGCAAACGTGAACCCCACCGGCTGGCGTGCCGAGGAGGCGCTGCAGGGCGCGGTGGCGGAGGCGCAGCGCTGCGGCCTGCCGGGCGTCCGTGCGGTCAGCCTGGTGATGACGCTGGTCGACGCCGGAAAACGGTTCGCATCGGGACGCAGCGGCATCGCCGCGCTCGAGTCGGCGCGGTCGATCGTCATGCACGAGGTCGCGACGGGCGCGATCGGCGCCGCGCAGGCGGAGCGTGTCCTCGAACGGATCAATGTCATCGAATCGCTTGTCGACTGAGGCGTAACGCCGGTCACGCCCGCCCCGCCCGCCCGGCACATTCGTCCGCGGCGGCTCTGCACATATATTGAATGTGGTCATGAGCGCAATCGACGAGGGCCTGATCAATGTCCGCGCGGGCGGCGTCACTCTCGAAGGCAATCTTCTGATTCCGCGGGGCGCGACCGGCATCGTGCTCTTCGCGCACGGCAGCGGCAGCAGCCGGTTCAGCTCGCGAAACCGCTCCGTCGCCGAAGCGCTTCGCTCCCGCCGCCTCGGCACTTTGCTGATCGATCTGCTCACGCACGACGAGGAGCTCGTGGACACGCGCACGGCGCATTTGCGGTTCGACATCGAGCTGCTCGCGAAGCGCCTCGTCGGCACGGCCGAGTGGCTGGGTCAGGAATCGCCGGCCCTGAAAATCGGACTCTTCGGCGCGTCGACCGGAGGCGCGGCGGCGCTCGTCGCCGCGGCGCGCATTCCCGATCGCATTTACGCGGTCGTGTCGCGCGGCGGACGCCCCGACCTCGCCGGCGAAGCGCTGCCGCGCGTGCAGGCCCCGACGCTGCTCATCGTCGGCGGCGACGACGTGCCGGTCATCGGCATGAATCAGCAGGCGTACGATCAGATGACCTGTGTGCGCGAAATGAAAATCGTTCCCGGCGCGAGCCATCTCTTCGAGGAGCCGGGCGCGCTCGAGGAAGTGGCGCGCCTCGCCGGGGAGTGGTTCGACAAGTATTTGTGATGAGCACACGCACCGTACCGCGCGACACCTGGGCCTCGTTTTTCGAATCGTTCACGCGACAGCATCACGGCTGGCTCGTCACCGTCGACACGGGTGCCGATCGCGTCGCGGAAGAAGAGCCGCTCGAGGAGGTTCACGCGAACGGCGACGACATCGAAATCCGCGCCGGCAGCTTCTACCGCGTCCCCAACGTCACTATAGTAACAGTTACTACAGCGACGAACGACGACACCGCGGTCGATCATCTGGAGATCGAGAGCGGCGCCGAGAAGGTAACGATCCGCTTTCGCGCGGCAATCAATCCCGAGCTCGTCGACGGCGCGCCGTAAGATTCACCTCAAAACCGGTAGCGAGCCTCGAGCGTCAGCGTGCGGCCGTCGGTGTTCGGATCGAAGCCCGACTGCGCGGCGGCGATGCGCTGCGCGACGATGTTCGCCATCTCGGCGCCGAGGCGCACGCGGTGCGTGAGCTGAAAAAAGTACGCGAGCGTCCACGCGCGTCCGCTTTCGGTGTTCGTCTCCGCGACCGGCGAGTGATCGCGGTCCCTCGTCCCGAAGACGTCGAAGCGCGCGCTGACGCGATTCCGCCCGAACGCCTGCGACACGAGCGCGTACGCCGCGTAGTACGTCAGCTGCACCCACGGCCTGCCGCGAAATCCCATTCCCGTCGATCCCCAGCCGTACTCCGACGCGAACGTCGTCCCGTGCGTACCGTCGATCTCGCCGCTCAGCAGATTCAATTTCGTCTGCCAGGAGTACTCATGGTCGTAGAGCTCCCGGTCGCCGCGATTGTCGACGCGCGCGTACTGCAGCGTCGCCCGCTCCGGCACGGTGATGCGGGCGCGCGCCGTCAGGCCGGTGCGCCCGTCGAGATCGGAGCCGAACGGCTGCGTCCCGTCCCTGCGTTGTTCGACGAAGCCCACCGGTCCGGTCAGCGTGAACAACGGCGGCAGCGGCAGGACCTCGCCGTACGTCGTGAGGCGGTTTCCCATCGACCAGCCGCGCCAGGCGAGCATCGTCCCCATCGTGTCGTTGCCGCGGAACGCGCCGCCGGCGAACGTCAGCACGGCATACGGTGTCAGCCGCTGCCACTGCAGCTCGCCGCCGATCGGCCGCACTTCCTCCCCGATCCACGTGTTGAGCGCCGAAAACGAGATCGTGTAGGGCGAGCTCCAGAGCGGGCCGGTGTTCTCGCGCGACGTCGGCAGAAAAAACTGTCCGGCGCGCAGCCGCAGATTGTTCGCGCCGAAATCCTTCTGCAGATCGACGTACGCTTCGACGAGCCCGCTGCCTTTCTGGCGCGCGGCTCCGTGCGCGTGGACGCGAATCCACGCCGCCGGCGTCCAGTCGACTCCGAGCTGTCCTTCGATCTGACCTTTGTTCGCGCTCGAGGTCGGGCTCCCCGCGCCGACTTCGAATCGTCCGAAGCCGCCGTCGAGCCACGACGGCTGCGACTCGACATTGACTCCGCGCGCCGCGAGAAACCCGGTGAACGTCAGCGTCGCCGCGAGAATCATGAGCATCCATTCCGAGCAAAGCGAGGAATCATGGACGGCACCGCTTCGAGCGCAATTCCGGTCTTCTGCGCCCACCGTTTGCTTCGGTCGGCCCTTGTCGAATCATCGGCAATCGCACAAACGCAGCAGGGATCTCGCCCGTCGCTCTTCGCCAGTGCCGGCGTTGACTCCTCGCTGCGCCCGGAGTTTTTCATCAGAAGAGTGTAATGTCGGTGCCTTCGGCGCCGCTCTCCTGCAATCGAAATCGCGCGTGAATGAGATCGGCGGGGCTGAGAAATCCGATGACGCGCTTCGAGCCGTCGGGCGCGACGACCGGGCATCGATCGGTGTTCTCGATCGCCATTCGCGCGACGACGTCGTGCAGTGGCTCGTCGCTTCGCGCGACCACCTTCGCCGGCTCCATCAGCTCGCCCGCGGTGATGTTCAGCTTTCCCTCGCGCACCGAGCGGATGATCGCGCTCGCGCCTAACAGGCCGAGCAAGGTCCCTTCCGCGGAGACGATCGGGTAGAGCTGATGGCGCCGCTCGGTGGTCTGCTCGACGATGCGCCCGACCGGCGTGCCGGCGTCGAACGCCTGGACGGTCGTCGCCATCACCTCGCCCGCGGTGAGCTTGCCGAGCGGATCCGCCTGCTCCGCGCTCTCGCGATATCCCTCGTCGATCATCTGCTGTTCGGTGAGGGTCTGCCGCGCGATGCGCGACGAGATCGCCGTCGACACCGCCACGGCCAGCATCAGCGGAAGAATCAGATCGTAGTCGTTGGTCAGCTCGAGAACGATCAGCACCGCGGCCATCGGGCAGCGCAGAAATCCGCCGAAGTACGCGCCCATGCCGACCAGGGCGTACGCGCCGGGATCGATCGTCGGTCCGGCGACGATGCGCGCCGCGTAGCCGACGGCCGCGCCGAGCGCCGATCCGATGAAGAGCGACGGCGCGAACGTGCCGCCGAGGAGTCCGACGGACATCGCCACGACGAAGCCGACGGTCTTCGCGCCGAACGCGATCGACGCGAACGGCAGCGACCCGCCGCCGCGCAAAAAATACGATGTCGTCGGATAGCCGACGCCGAGCATCGACGGCGCGGCGAGTCCGATGATTCCAACGCAGACTCCGCCTAACGACGAGCGCAGAACCATCGACGGGATCCACTCCTGCAGCTTCGGGCGCAGCACCTGGATCAGGCGGATCACCGATCCCCCGAGGATTCCGGAGAGAACGCCGACCGTGAGGAAACCGATGAGCTCGGAGACATGCGTCCACGACGCCGCGGACGCGGGGAGCAATCGCTGCTGGCCTAACAAGAGATGTTCGACCACCGCGGCGGCGACCGCGGCGATGATCGTGCCGCCGAGGACTCCGCGCGACGTCGTGCCGAGGATCTCCTCGACGGCGAAAACGACTCCGGTGATCGGCGTGCGAAAGATCGCCGCGATACCGGCCGCGGTGCCGACCGGGATCATCCCGCGCACCACTTTGCGCGGAAGGTTCAGCAGCCGAGCCAGGCCGGTGCACATGCCGCTCGTCACGACCACCGTCGGCGTCTCGGGCCCGAGCGGCACGCCGCAGCCGAGCGACAGCGGCGTCAGCGCAAACGTGAACAGCACGCTGCGCGTGTCGAGGACCTCCGGCTCCTGCGCGTAGGCGCGGCGCACGCGCGCGAGGTTCGCGCCGGGCGTGATCGGCGCGAAACGCTTGACGATCAGTGCGAGGCCGCCGGTCACGATCGCCGGCACCGCGATCATCAGCGCGTAGCGCGAGAAGCCGTGCTGCCGCAGCGCGGGCTCGATCAGGAGCGACTGCGCGAGTTCGACGATGTAATGAAACACGACCGCCGCAACTCCGCAAAGAGCTCCGGCGAGGATCAGCGTTCCGATGAGGAGCCGGCGCGCGAGACGGCGCACGTACTGCCAAAAACGAGTCAACACTGCCGATTGTACTCACTCGACCGATGAGCGCTCGTGCAGGGCGGCGCCGCGCGCTGCGGAATCGCCGGTTCGGCACGGCGCAGCCGTGCCCTACAACTCGCAGCACGCGCGGCCGAATCCTGGATCGGGAACTCGTGCAGGGCGGCGCTGCGCGCTGCCGAATCCCCGGTTCGGCACGGCGCAGCCGTGCCCTACAATCGCAGCGCGCGCCGGAACGCCCCAGCCGTGCCCGCAAGGGGCCTCGGGACTCAGTAGAATGCGTGGCCCGGACGAGGCGCACGGGATGCCGTCGTCCCTCGCACTATGCACTCGCCATCGCGCTCACAGCTCGAGGATGCCCTCCGCTCACTCCGCGATCCCCTGCTGCGCTACGCCGACGTCCGCTTCACCGCGACCCACGTGCAGCACGTCCGGGTGCGCAACGGCGAGGTCGATACCTTGATATCCACGGTTGACCGGGCGATCGGCGTGCGCGTGCTCGCCGGCAACGGCTGGGGCTTCGCCGCGTCCAGCGATTGCTCGGAGCCTTCGCTGCGGCGCACCGCCAGCCGTGCGCTCGAGGTGGCCGAGGCGTCGAATGTGGCGGCGAGAGAGCGGATCGAGCTGAGCGACGTCGAGCCGCACGACGCGAAATGGAGCTCCACGTTCGAAAAGGACCCGTGGGCGATCCCGCTCGATCGCAAGATCCAACATCTCCTCGATGCGACCGAGCCGATGCGCAGCGATCCGAGAATTCATCAGGCCGCGGGCGACATCTCGTCGTACCGCCAGGAGAAAATCTTCGCCTCCACGATCGGCAGTTTCATCGAGCAGACGACCACCGAGATGGGCGGCGGCATCGAAGCGGTGGCGATCGACGGAGGCGAGCTGCAGCGGCGCACGTATCCGAATCCGTTCGGCGGCGACTTTCAGGCGGCCGGCTGGGAATTCATCGAAGCGCTCGATCTGCCCCGCAAGGCGATGCAGATCCGCGACGAGGCGCTCGCGCTGCTCGCCGCGCCGAAATCGCCCGCCGGACGCTTCGATCTCATCGTCGGGTCGTCGCAGCTCGCGCTGCAGGTGCACGAATCCTGCGGCCACCCCACCGAGCTCGATCGGGCCCTCGGCCTCGAGATCTCGCTCGCCGGCGGATCGTTCCTGCAGCCGGCCATGCTCGGAAAGTTTCCGTACGGATCGAAGATCGTGAACATCGTCGCCGACGCGACCGTGCCGAAGTCGATCGGATCGTTCGGATTCGACGACGACGGCGTGCCCGGGCAGCGATTTCATCTCATCCGCGACGGTGTGTTCGTCGACTACCTGACCGGCCGCGACACCGCGCCGGCGATCGGACGCAAATCGAACGGCACAGTGCGCGCGGAAAGCGCGGCGCGCATTCCGATCATCCGCATGACCAACATCAATCTCGAGCCCGGCGCGACGCCGCTCGCGGACATCATCGCCGACACGACACATGGAATTTATGTGGATACCAATAAATCGTGGTCGATCGACGACGTGCGGCTCAACTTTCAGTTCGGATGCGAAGTGGCGTACGAGATCGAGAACGGCCGGCTCGGCCGGCTGCTGCGCAATCCGGTGTACGGCGGGACCACGCCGGAGTTCTGGCGGTCGTGCGACGCGATCGGCGACCGCGCGAGCTGGCAGATCTGGGGACTGCCGAACTGCGGCAAGGGCGATCCGATGCAGACGATGCGCGTCGCGCACGGCGCCCCGGCCGCGCGGTTCCGAAATGTCGAGATGAGGTAACTTCCGCCCGCGAAGACGACGACGATGCAAAGCGAGAAGGAGTCCTACGACATCCTGGACCGCGCGCTCGCTGCCGCGAACGCCGATGAGGCGGATGCCGTCTTCATCTCCAGCGACACGAACAACAGTCGCTTCGCCAATTCGACGATCCATCAGAACATGTCCGAGATCAGCGCCGAGCTGACGCTGCGGGTCTTCCTCAACGGCGCGATGGGCGTGGCGTCGACGACATCGTTCGAGCGGGACGACATCGAGGAGATGGCCGCCGTCGCGCGCGAGGCAGCGCGGCACTCGCTGCCGCTCGCGAAGTTCAACGGGCTGACGAAGGTATGTGGGCCGGCTTCAGCCGGCGCGTTGAAGACGGCACGCACACCTCTCCCCCTGACGAAAGCCCGCGCGTTGCGCGAAGTCTTCCAGCGCGACGCGAAGTTCGCCGGCTCCTACGGCACGTCGCTCATGTCGGTCCTGTGCGGCAACAGCCACGGCGTCCGCCGCTACTGCACGACGAGCGTCGCCGAGGCGACGGTGATCGCGATCCGTGGAGACGAGTCAGGCTACGCGACTTCCATCGCTCGCGACTCCGTCGACATCATCGCCCTCGGCGACGAAGCGATGGAGAAAGCGACGATCCGCGCCGGCGCGCGCGCGACGCTCGAAGCGGGCGCGTACGACGTCATCCTCGAGCCGCCTGCAATCGCCGAGGTGCTGGAATGGCTGGGGATGATCACATTTTCGGGACAGGCGTTCGAAGACGGCTCCTCGTTCTTCGTCGACAACATTGGTAAGCAATTACTTACCAATAGTCTGACCGTCGCGGATGATGCGATCGATCCCGAGTTTCTGCCGTTCCCGTTCGATCTCGAGGGACTGCCGAAACGGCGCGTGGTGCTGATCGAGAACGGCATCCCGCGCACGCCGGTCGTCGACAAAATCTACGCCGACCGGCTCGGCATCGAACCCACCGCGAACTGCTGGTCGCTCGGCTCCTCCGA
>DATIZY010000358.1:0-35086 GCA_035516895.1 Thermoanaerobaculia bacterium
GGAAGAGCGTCGTAGGAAAGAAACTCGCCGCAGACTTTGTCGCGCGGGAACGAATCGCGGTCGATGAGCGCGACGGAAGCGCCGCGTTTCGCGAGGAGCGCGGCGAGCGTCGAGCCCGCGGGACCCGCGCCGACGATGGCAACGTCGAACGCGTTCCGCGGTCCCGTCACTTCCATAGCAGCACGCCGAATCGAAAGGGCCACGCCCGGACGACTTCGCATCGCATCGCACCGGCACTCTGGACGATGGCGCGCGCTTCCTCGATGGTGTAACCGCGCAGAACCGACGCCGGCGCATCGTTTCGCGTGATCGGCCCGACGAGCCGCAAAAGGGCGAGAAGTCTGACGAAGAGGAGCGGAACGTAGTGGCGACGCGTGTCGTTGACCGCGACGCCGCGGCGCGCCACCCGCAACGCTTCGCGGAGCATCTCGCGATTCTGCTCCGGTGTGAGGTGGTGGAAGAAATGCGCGGAGGTCACGACATCGAAGGACCCGTTGCGAAACGGCAATTGCAGCGCATTCGCGACGACGCGCCGCACTCGCGAGCGGCCGCGAAGGTAAAGCAGGTGTTCGATTTTCAGATCGATCCCGACGCGGAATCCGCCGACGGTCTCGATCGCGTCGGCAGTTCCCGTTGCGACGTCGAGCACGGACGCCGGCTCTTTTGCGACGCGGCGAAGCAGCATTCGATAGACGCGCGCCCCGCCCCAGATCGAATTGAAGCGCCGCAGATCGCGGAGCGATCGCTCGACGTCGTCGCGCGGCGCGTCGTGTTCGTCGAGCATCTCCGGCGTGTCGATCCGTTTCGGAACGAGCAACGTCAGACCCGCTTCAGAACCAATGCCGAGTTTTTGGAACCGAAGGCGATCGTGTTGCAGACGGCGGCCTCGACGCGCGCGCGGCGCCCGGTGTCCGGCACGTAATCGAGATCGCATTCCGGATCGGGGTTCTCGAGGTTGATCGTCGGCGGCAGCACGCCGTCGCGCATCGCCATCAGCGTCGCCGCGACGCCCGCCGCGCCGCACGCGCCCTGCGGATGGCCGATCATCGATTTCGTCGACGATCCCGCGAGCGCGCTCGCGGTCCTGCCGAAGGCGATCTTCACCGCGCGCGTCTCGATTCGGTCGTTCAGATCGGTCGACGTGCCGTGATAGTTGATGTAGCCGACGTCGGCGGCATCGATGCCTGCCTCTTTGATCGCGAGCTTCATCGCGCGCGCCGGCTCTTCGCCCGATTCGTCCATGCGCACGCGATGATGCGCATCGCACGTCGAGCCGTATCCGGCGACCTCCGCGTAGATCTTCGCGCCGCGGGCCCGCGCCGTCTCTTCGCGCTCCATGACGAACATCCATGCGCCTTCCGACAGCACGAAGCCGTCGCGGTCCTTCGAGAACGGACGCGACGCGCTCTCGGGCGCGTGATTGCGCGAATTCGAAACGATGCGCATCACGCAAAAGCCGGTCATCACGGCTTCGGTGATCGTCGCGTCGGCGCCGCCGCAGACGACGTAGTCGACGACGCCGAGCTTGAGGTTGCGGTACGCGTAACCGATCGCGTCGGTCGATGACGTGCAGCCGGTCGAGATCAAATGCGAGAAGCCGTGGAAGTCGTAGGCCATCGAGATTTCGGAGGCGATGGTGCCGATCGTGCCGGAGGGAATCGAGTAGATCGATGCCTGGCGCTCCGCGTCGTTGAACCACAGCTCGTACATCCGCTCGCTGAACTCCACCGCGCCGCCGCCCGAGCCCAGCATCACGCCGATGGCGCGCTTGGTCTCGAGATCGAGCCGCGTGACGTCGAGCCGGGCATCGCTGAGCGCCTCGGCGGTCGCGGCGATCGCCATCGGCACCACGCGCGCGACATGGCGGATGTTCTTCGGATCCACCCAGACGTGCGGATCGAAATCGACCTCGCCCGCGACCCGGCAGGGAAGTGACGACGCATCGAACTGCGTGATCGTGCGAATTCCCGAGCGGCCACCGGCGAGCGCCTCGAAGTATTTTTCGCGGCCAATTCCGTTGGGACTGAGAACTCCGATTCCTGTGATGACGATCCGGGCCCGTGTCATTCAGTTCGCAGAACTCGTTTTACCACTGAAAAGATTGCAAAATCACAGATGGTAGGATGCCGCCATGCGTCTCGGTTCGATCATGTTCTCGATTTTCGTTCTCTCCGTTCCGGTTTTCGCGCAGCCAACACCGACGGCCGACGAGCTCGCTCACCGAACATTCGACGTGCTCGCCGGCGACGGCGCGTGGGAGCGCGCGCGATTCTTCTCGTACACGTTCACGCTCATCGGCGACGGCCAGGTCGTTTCGCAATTTCCACAGAAATGGGACCGCGTGACGGGCGACTACCAGGTCAGCGGAAAGCGAGCGGACGGCCTCGCGTTCGAAGCGACGATCAACGTGCTCACCGGCGCCGTTCACGGATCGATCCAGGGACGCGAGGTGCACGATGCCGCCGATTTGAAGAGTCTGTACGACATCGCGTCCGAGCGGTTCATCAACGACACCTTTTGGCTGCTGATGCCGCTCAAGATGTTCGATCCCGGTTTCTATCGCGCGTACGACGGCACGCGCAGCGACACATGCGGCCACACGTGGGATGTGCTCAAAATCACGGTGGAGGCGGTCAAAGGGAACCCGACCGCCACCTATTGGGCGTGGATCAACCGCGATACGCGGATGGTTGAGCAGTGGGACATCAAACTCGCCACGATGCCCGCCGATGCGCCGCCCGTGTCGGTGGTGTTTCACGACTATCGCAGAATCGCAGGACTTCTGATTTCGACTCGCCGTGAAGCGCGCGGACAGAATCAGGTCGTGCGTTTCGATGATCTTCAGATCCTTCCGGAGACCCCGAAAGACTCGTTCAAATAGGTTGCAACGAGCTGCCGGCTGGCTCGAGGAAGACACCTTCCGCCCGGTTCGAGTAAGGCCAGCCTGAAGGCTGGCCGGCACCCTCGCAGACTACGGTTTGACCGAGATCTGATCGATCACTTCGGTGACGCCGTTGACCTTGCGCGCATCGTCGATGGCTTTCTGGCGATCCGTGGTCGACTTCACATCACCGCGCAGCGTCACGACGCCGTTCTTGTCGACGTTCACCGTCATGCCGGTGATGCCGTCCGCCGCCTGATTCTTTCTGACCTCGTCCGCGATTGCCGTGCTGTCCATTCCCTTCGGCGTGTACTTGTTCCAATTGGAACAGCCAAAAGCGGTTAGAGCGATCGCAACCGTAAGTGACGCAACAACTTTCCTCATCTTCTTACCTCCGTCGGCATTGCCGCGGAGCAATAGGCGAGCCAGGCTGGGGGCAGGAATTATGGTACTCTATCCGACCCCAGGGTTAAGCGATGGCGATTCTCACAATTCGTTTGTTTGGAGAATTTCGCGCGACCGATCACCGCGGCAATCCGCTGCAGATCGGCAGCCGCAAAACGCAAGCCCTGCTCGTCTGGCTCGCGCTCCATCGCAACACCGCCGTTCCTCTGCAAGACTTCGGCGCGCTGTTCGGAGTCGATGACATCGCCGGCCTCGCTCGCGATCTCCGCAACGCGCTGCGCAGCCTTCCCGCCGATGTGATCGCAGGCGAGGACGACAATATCCGCCTTCGTCCGGCAGCGCTCGACGTCGATGTCGCCCGTTTCGACTCGCTCACCACCTCCGGCTCGATCCATGCGCTTCGCCAGGCCGCCGACGTATTCACCGGCAATCTCGCGGAGGGATTCGCGAGCGGCATCGCGGCGTTCGATCAGTGGCTCTCGGGCGAGCGCCTCCACTATTGGCGCGCGGCGCTCTCCGTCCTCGGACGGCTCCTCGCGGTGCAGATCAAAGCCGGCTGGTGGGAAAGCGCGTCGGAGACCGCCGGCCGCATGCTGACGCTCGATCCGACGCAGGAAGTCGTTCATCGCACGCTGATGCGGCTGCGCCTCGAACAGGGACGTCCCGACGCCGCGCTCCGCCGCTACCAGGAGTGCGCCGACATTCTGCGCCGCGAATTCCAGCGCAAGCCGAACGTCGAGACCGAGCGTGTGCACGAGGAAATCCTCGCCGCGCTGGAGCAGACGCCCGCACCGCGCGACCTTCTGCGCAAGCCGTTCGATCGGTCGGTGCTGATCCTCGTCGTCGAAGATGATGCGGTGTCGGCCGCGCTCATCGACGGATTTCTCAGCGAGGCCGGCTACGAAGCGATCTGCGTCGGCGACGGCGCGGACGCGTTGCTCGAGCTCGGCCGCCGCGAATTCGACCTCCTCGTTCTCGACATCAACATTCCCACGCTCGACGGCCTGAGGCTGTTCGAGATCATGATCCAGAAGGGCATCGACACTCCGGCGATCTTCGTCACCGGTTCGGCGAGTCCCGATGTCGAAGCCCGAAGCCTCGAGCTCGGCGCCGCCGATTTCCTGCGCAAACCGATCCGCAAAGAAGCGCTGCTGCCGCGGATCCGAACCATCCTTCAGCGCCGCGAACGCGCCCGCGAAAACTCGTGATCGTTCCCATCCTCATCGCCCTCGTCGTCGTGGGCGGCGTGTCCGCAGTCGTCGTCATTGCCAACCTGCGCGGGCAGGCGCGTGAATCGCGCCGCGTCTCCGCCGAGCAGATCGAACTGGCGGAGGGGGAACTCGGCGCTGTGCGCGAGCGGCTTCGCCGCGCCGAGGCGGCGAGCGCGACGAAGAGCGAGTTTCTTGCGAACGTCTCGCACGAGATGCGCACACCGCTGCACAGCATCCTCGGCATGCTCCAGCTTTCCGTCGACAGCGAGCCGTCCGTCGAGCGACGCGAGCAGCTGCAGATGGCGCGCCGGTCGGCGGAAAACCTGCTGGCGACGATCGAGGACGTCCTCGACTTCACGCGCATCGAAGCGCAGAAGCTCGAGCTGGAACCGGTCTACTTCTCGGTGCGCGAGCTCATCACCGATACGATGAAGACCCTCGGCGTCACCGCGGCGCAGAAGGGATTGCACGTCGCGTTCGTGATCGCCGCCGACACACCCGACCGGCTGTGGGGCGATCCGCTGCGGCTGCGCCAGATCGTCATCAATCTCGTCGGCAACGCGATCAAGTTCACGACACAAGGCGAAATCGTCGTACGCGTGTGGCCGGAGCCGTCGTTCGGATCCGACGTCATCCTCCATCTGCAGGTGCGCGACACCGGCATCGGCATCGACGCCCACAAGCGCGCGACGATCTTCGATCCGTTTGCGCAGGCGGACAGCGCGCACTCGCGCCGCTACGGCGGTACGGGCCTCGGCCTCTCGATCGTGTCCCGCCTCGTCGAAGCGATGGGCGGACGCATCGACGTCGACAGCAAGCCGGGCAAGGGGAGCACCTTCCACGTCGGCGTGAAGCTCGCGCACGATTCGATCGGCGGCGTCAGCGAGCCGCAGTGGCAGAGCGCGCTCGCCGGAGTGCGCGTGATCGTCATCGAGCCGAACGCGACGACGCGCTCGGTCCTCGGCGAGATGATGACGGCGCACGGGATCGTGCCCGAGCTCTACGCGAGCGTCGCCGACGCGCTGCAGCCGTCGATCCGCGAGGCGTTCTCCGGCGTCGTGATCGACGCCGTGACGCTGGCGTCGACGCCTTGGATCTCGCCCGTCCCGATCGTGCAGATTCTCTCGCCGCTGGCGACGGTGCCCGGCCCGACCGTCAGCGTCACGCGCCCGGTCGGTGAACGCGAGCTCCTCGAAGCGCTCGCCGTTGCCCTCGGCATCATCGATCGGCGCTTGTCGTTCACGCTCGAACGCCGGATCGACAACGTCCGTCCGCTCGCGGTGCTGGTGGCGGATGATCATCCGGTCAACCTCGAGTTCGCGGCCGAAGCGCTGCGCAGACTCGGGCACACGGTCGCCACGGCGGCGAGCGGACCGGAGGCGCTGCGGCTGTTTCAGGCGCGCACGTTCGACGTCGCGCTGATCGATGTGCAGATGCCGGGCATGGATGGATTCGAAGTCGTGACGCGCCTGCGCGCGATCGAGCGCGGGCATCACACGCGCGTCATCGCGCTCACCGCCTACAGCGCGCCCGAAGACCGGCAGCGCTGCATCGATGCCGGGATGGACGGCGTGCTGACGAAACCGCTGACGCAGAACCGGCTCGCAGCGGTTCTTCGCGGCCAGTCACCCGAGCCGGAATCGGACACGATCATGGAAGCGGTGGGCGGCAACGTGAAGCTGCTCGCGCGGGTGCGCGACGCGTTCACATCGCAGTCGCCGCGGCTCCTCGGCACGATGCGCAGCGCGATCACGGAGCGAAACTCGGAGGAGCTCTACCGCGCGGCGCACACGCTCAAAGGCGCGATCAGCAACTTCGGCATGGGCGAGGCCCTCGAATCGGCGATCCAGATCGAGCGCGCCGGCCGCGACGCCGACTTCGACTCCGCGTCCGCTCTGCTTCCGTCGCTCGAGTCAGCCGTGCACGATCTGGAAGAGCGCATGAGCGCCGCGCTCGCTGCCGCGGAGAACGCGGCGGCATCGTAGCGGCGCACCTCAGCCGGCCGCGGATGCCGGCGCTCCGTTGCAGGGCACGACAGTGTCGTGCCGAAAACCCCGGGGGTGCGGCACGGCGCAGCCTTGCCCTACTTTTTCGTGAGCCGCACATCGAGCTCGAACTTCTCCGGCGTTCCGATCGCGATCTTCCTGAATTTCGGATGGGCGGGATTGAGCAGGTAGTTGCTTTCGCCCGGCACGATGACGCTCGGGACGCGAAGCACGGCCGAACGTGCGCTGCGCACCCATTCATCTCCGATTGCCTGCAGCGCCGGCGGCGCGGGATAGTCGCGCCAGTTCTTCGGGAGATCTGCCATGCCGCTGACGAGCTTCTCATCGAAGTCGCAGCGGATCAACACGAAGTCCGGCAGCGTGGCCATGCGGCGGACGCGGACGAGCACCTCGAGCGTGGCGAGGGCGGCGTTCTCGGCCGTGTAGACGACGCGGGTTCCGATCGAGCTCCAGCGGCCGCCGAAGAGCCACGCTCCTTCGCCATCGAAAGCGCCGGCTTGAAACTTCGCCTCGACGATGCGCCAGGCGTGGATCACGCTACGAGAAGACGCCGTGCTCGATGCGGCCGATGAGATTCTCGACCTCGCGTGCGCCGGTCTCGGTGCGCGCGAGTTCGATCGGAACGGCGCCTCCGAACGCGATTTGCGGTTCGGCGAGCCATGTACGCGCGGCTGCGGCATCGCCGTGAAACAGATCCAGCACTCTCCACAGGACACGAGCCGCAGTGACGAGCCGGTCCGACTCTTCCGGCGCGAAGCGTCCCTCGGTGCGGCGGCGGCGCAGCGTTCGCGAAGGAATCTGAACGAGCGCGGCGACTTCGTCGAGCTCCAGGCCGATCGCGCGCTGCAGCCGCTCGATGGCTTCGAACGGAATGCCGCGAGCGATCGCGCGCAGCAGCTCGTTGAGGTTCGACGCGCGGATCCCCAACAGAGCGGCGAAGTCGAACGGGGCGGCGGCGGCGAAAGAGCTCTTGGCCATTTGGCCCCATTGTGCGGCCATTTGGCCGGCCACGTCAAGCCGTGTCGTCCTCGACGCCTTTGAGATAGAAGGACAGCAGCTCCAGGTTGATGCGCAGGTCGACGCTCTTGATCTTGACGTGCTCGTGCGCGCGGAGCTGCGCCGGCGCGAAGTTCAGAATCGCCGTGACGCCCGCCGCGACAAACGCCGCGTAGACGTCCTGCGCCGCGCCGGCGGGCACGGCGATGATCCCGATCTCTACCCGCCGCTCTCCAACGATCCGCGGCAGCTCGGTGAGTGCGAGCACCGGAATGCCGCTGCGCGACATGCGGCCAATCTTCGCCGGATCGACATCGACGAGCGCCGCGATCTGAAATCCGTTGTCGTTGAACCCGCGATAGTCGGCGAGCGCCATGCCGAGGTTGCCGGCGCCGGCGATGACGACGTTGCGGTTGCGGTCGATGCCGAGCTCGCGCACGAGATGCTCTTTCAGCCGCGAGACGTTGTAGCCGACGCCCCGCGTGCCGAACTCGCCGAAATACGCGAGGTCCTTCCGGATCTGCGCCGAGTTGAGATGGAATCGCTCGGCGAGCTCCGCCGAGGAAACGGTGTGCTGCCCCGCCGACTCGAGATGCGCGAGGCAGCGGAGATACACCGACAGCCGGCCCGTGGTGAGCTCGGAGACTGCGTCGTGGTCGCTCTGCGTCCGGTTCTGGGCCATTCGTCAGGGAAACATTGCGCGCGCTGCCGCTCCGGCCATCTCGAAGAGCGGCGTCGGAAAGAGGCCGATCACGAAGATGCCGATGACGGAGATCGCCAGCGCGCCGGTCGCGAACACTCCCGCCACCGGCACCGCGTAGCCCTCGGGCGATTCCTTCATGTAGAGGAAGTAGACGACGCGCAGGTAGTAGTAGACCGACACGATGCTGGTGAGGATGCCGATGAGCGCGATCGTGACGTGGCCGGAATCGACGGCGGTCTTGAAGACGTAGAACTTCGCGATGAAGCCGGCGGTCGGAGGAAGTCCCGACAGCGAGAACATGCAGATCGTCAGCGCGAGGCCATAAAACGGACGGCGGAAGCCGAGGCCGGCGATGTCGTCGAGTGTCTGCGGGTCATTCTGATTCTTCGCCAGCATCGAGACGACGCCGAACGCGCCGATATTCATGAGCGCGTAGGTGATGGTGTAGACGGCGATCGCGGCGATCGCTTCATCGCGCACGGCGACGAGCGCCATCATCATGTAGCCGACGTGCGCGATTCCGGAGTAGGCCAGCATGCGCTTGAGATCGCGCTGCGCGATCGCCACCGCGTTGCCGATGACCATCGACAGAATCGAAAGCGCGGCGATCATGTTCAGCCAGTACTCGTGCTGCAGCAGCGGCGACATCGCCACGAGCAGGCGGATGACGGCGATGAGCGTCGCCGCCTTCGGCGCCACCGACAGCCAGCCCGCGACGGGCGAGGGCGCGCCCTGGTAAACGTCGGGCGCCCACGCGTGGAACGGTGCGGCGGCGAGTTTGAATCCGAGTCCCGACATGAAGAGGACGAACGCGATCGACAGCAGCGGATCGTTGACGTTCGCGGCGGCGAATGCGCGGCCCATCTCCTCGAAATTCGTCGACTGCGTCGCGCCGTAGAACAGCGCCGTGCCGTAGAGCACGAAGCCGGTCGCGAACGCGCCCATCAAAAAGTATTTCAGGCTCGCTTCATTCGACACCGGAATGCGGCGGTGATAGCCAACGAGGACGAAGATGCAGATCGACAATAGCTCGAGGCCGAGGATGACGATGAGGAGGTCGAGTCCCTTGGCCATCATCATCATGCCGACCGTGGCCCACATCAGCAGCGCGTAGAACTCGCCGCCTTCGATGTTCTCGCGCTCGAGGTATTCGCGCGCGAAGAGCGTGGCCAGCATCGCCGCGAGCAGAAAGGTGATGTCGAAGATGCGCGTGATGCCGCTGACCTCGTACGTGCCGCCGAAGAAGCGTCCGCCGCGGACGAGGTTCTCCGACCAGGTGGCCACGATGAACGCGATCAGCGCCAGCGGCGCCGTCAGACTCCTGAGCCGCGGCGCAAACGCCGCGAAGAGCATCAGCAGCATGCCGGCGATCGAAAGGATCAGCTCCGGAAGAATCGCGTTGACCCAGCCGGGCTCGATCAGGGGATGCAGCGTCACCGGGCACCTCCCGGATGGCGGGTGGCGGGTGGCGGGTCGCGGGTGGGGCGGGGTAGCGACTGACCTGAATTTCGAATTTCGAATTTCGAATGAAGAATGCCGAATGAAGTGGGCGCGGATTGCGCGAGCGCCGGGCGGCGGGATTCTTCATTCGTCATTCGAAATTCGAAATTCGAAATTCGTCTGCTCGCCACCATCATCTGGCCGCGCTCGCCGCCGTTCTGCACGGTGGTCAGCAGTCGCTGCACGCTCGGAGTCATCTTGCGGAGGAACGTGTTCGGATGCACGCCGATCCAGACCATCATCACGATCAGCGGCACCATCGCTGCGATCTCGTTCCAGGCAATCTCCGGAACGTGCTTGTTCTCTTCGTTCGTGATCGGCCCGAAGAAAACGCTTTGCACGAGCCACAGCAGATAGATCGCCGCGAGGATGACGCCGGACGCGGCGATGATCGCGGCAGCCGGGTGCGTCTTGAAGGAGCCGGCGAGAATGAGGAACTCCCCGACGAAGCCGTTGAGGCCGGGCAGTCCGACCGACGACAGCATGGCGATGACGAAAAGCGTCGCGTAGAGCGGCATCGTCCTGGCGATTCCGCCGTAGTCGGCGAGCAGCCGCGTGTGCCGGCGCTCGTAGATGACGCCGACGAGAAGGAAGAGCGCGCCGGTCGAGATGCCGTGATTGACCATCTGCAGGATCGAGCCTTCGATGGACGTCTGATTCAGCGCGAAGATGCCCAGCACGCAGAAGCCGAGGTGCGAGACGGAGGAGTAGGCCACGAGCTTCTTCATGTCCGGCTGCACCCACGCCACGAGCGCGCCGTAGATCACGCCGATGACGGCGAGCGCGATCAGCAGGTTCGCGTACTTCGATGCGGCGTCGGGAAACAGCGGCAGGCAGAAGCGCAGGAAGCCGTACGTGCCCATCTTCAGCATCACGCCGGCGAGGATGATCGATCCGCCGGTCGGCGCTTCGACGTGCGCGTCGGGCAACCACGTGTGCAGAGGGAAGAGAGGCACCTTGATCGCGAACGCCAGCGCGAACGCTCCGAACAGAATCGCCTGCGTGTGCGGCGGGATCACCAGGCCGTAGAGGTTCTCGATCGAAAAGTCGGGAATGCCGGCGCGGTGATAGGCGAGGAATCCGAGATAGATGATGCCGAGGAGCATCAGAAGCGAACCGGTGACGGTGAAGAGGAAGAACTTGATCGCCGCGTAGATACGGTTCGCGCCGCCCCAGACGCCGATCACGAGATACATCGGCAGCAGCGTCAGCTCGAAGAAGACGTAGAACACGAGCAGATCGACGGCGACGAAGACGCCGATCATCGCCGCTTCCATGATCAGGAATGCGATCACGTACTCCTTCGGATGTTTGTGCACCGCGTTCCACGACGAGAGCAGCACCACCGGCGTGAGCAGCGTCGTCAGCAGAACGAGCCAGAGGGAGATGCCGTCGATGCCGAGCGCGTAGCGGACACCCCATTGAGGGATCCAGGCGCGCGACTCGACGAGCTGGAATCCTGCGACGCCCTCCTGGAACTGCTGCAGAATCGTGAGCGAGATCGCGAACGTGGCGAGCGAGGTGAAGAGACCGATCGCCTTGATCGCGTTCGCTGCGCTCTTCGGCAGGAAGGCGAGGACGATCGCCACGGCGACCGGCAGCCAGATGATCCAGCTGAGAACGTTGCTCATGCCGGCCCTCGGGCGGCGGCCCAAGCCCTGAGCGAAGCGAAGGGCCCCCTGCGTCCTTCGCCGTCTCCGCGGCTCAGAGCTCGAGGCCGGACTCTCATGCGAATACCCATACGAAAACAATGACCCCGAGAAAAAACATCAGCGCGTAGTTGCGGACGTTGCCGGTCTGGAAGAAGCGCAGCAGATCGCCGATCGCCGCGACGACATAGCCGACGAGCGCGAGAATGCCGTCGATGACCGCATCCATGCCTCGCCAGAGAAATTCGGAGAAGCGCTCGAGCGGTGTGACCACGACCTGACCGTAGATCTCGTCGACCCAGTATTTGTGCTCCAGCGTGTTTGCGAGCGCCGGAGCCGCCCGCTCGAGGCGCTCATCGCCCGCGAGCTGCGGGACCTGGTAACGGCGCTTCGCCAGCCACCAGCCGGCGATCGCCAGCAGCGTCGAGACGGCGGCGATTCCGATCTCGGCCGCCGGCGCGATCTCGATGACGCCTTCGACATTCGGAAGATGCGGAATCACCGGATGCAGCCACGTCTCGAGGAAGTTGATCGGCTTGACTCCGATGATCTGCGGGAGGCCGAGCAGTCCGCCGACGAGCGAGAGCGCGCCGAGGATCCAGAGCGGGATCGTCATCGACGGCGGCGATTCGTGCAGATGATGCTCCTGCTCGTGCGTTCCTCGAAAATCGCCGTAGAACGTGAGGTAGTACAGCCGGTACATGTAAAACGCGGTGAAGAACGCTGCGATCGTGCCGATGACCCAGATCAGTTTGCCGACGCCGGGAAAGTACGGCGTGGCCCACGCCGAGGCGAGGATCTCATCTTTCGAAAAGAATCCTGCGCCGAGCGGAAGGCCGGCGATCGCGAACGTGGCCCACTGCATCGTGCGGAACGTCTGCGGGATCTTGTCGCGCAGCCCGCCCATCTTTCGCATGTCCTGCTCGCCGCTCATCGCGTGGATCACCGAGCCGGAACAGAGGAAGAGGCACGCTTTGAAGAAGGCGTGCGTGACGAGATGGAAGATGCCCGCCGTGAACGCGCCGACGCCGACACCGATGAACATGAAACCGAGCTGCGACACGGTGGAGTAGGCGAGGACCTTCTTGATGTCGAACTGCCGGATCGCGATCGTCGCGGCAAACAGCGCGGTGAGCGCGCCGATGAGGGCGACGACCATCATCGCCGACGGCGACAGGCGATAGAGCACGTTGGAGCGGGCGATCATGTAGACGCCCGCGGTGACCATCGTCGCGGCGTGAATGAGCGCGGAGACCGGCGTCGGACCGGCCATCGCGTCGGGCAGCCAGACGTAGAGCGGGATTTGCGCCGACTTCCCGCAGGCACCGAGGAACAGGAGCAGGCAGATTGCGGTGATGAGCGACGGCTCGACGCCGCCGGCGGCGATCGTCGACACGCGCGCGAAGTCCACCGAACCGAAGTACGCGAACATGAGGAACATCGCGATGAGGAAGCCGAAGTCGCCGATGCGGTTCACCACGAACGCCTTCTTGCCGGCGGCCGCGGCGAAATCCTTGTCGTAGTAAAAACCGATCAGCAGATACGAGCAGAGGCCGACGCCCTCCCACCCGACGAACATCAATAGATAGTTGCTCGCGAGAACGAGCACGAGCATCTCGGCGAGAAAGAGATTGAGGTACGAGAAATAGCGCGCGAATCCCGCCTCATCCGCCATGTAGCCGACCGAGTAGATGTGGATGAGCGTGCCGACCCACGTCACGACCATCAGCATGACGATCGAGAGCGGATCGAGCTGGAAGGCGATGTCGGCGCCGATGCCGCCGCTGCTGATCCAGTTGTAGACGACGTCGACGAAGCGCTCGCCCGCGGGATACGCCGCGTGATACTGGAAAACGGCGATCGTTGCTGCAACCGCGGACAGCAGCGACGTCAGCGGGCCGACGACGGAGACGAAGTTCTTACCGGCGCGCGAGCCGAAGAGGCCGTTCAGCAGAAAGCCTGCGAGCGGCAGTGCCGGAATGACCCACAGACTGTTCAGCATTGGCCGGGCCGAAGTCCTGAGCCTGCGCCCTGAGATTGTTTCGCTCAGGACTCAGGACGCAGGACTGAGAGCTCGTTTTCCTCCCCGCCGGCGCGGGGAGTGGCCCGCGTCAGCTACTTTTCTTCGCGAGCCCGATCCTGATAGTCCTCCGACGATGCCGGATCGAGCTCCCAACGGTGTTTATCGCGACTTCGTTCTTTTTCTCCGACCTTCAGTTCTTCGTTGTCCTGGTACGTGACGCCCAATGCCTCGCCGATCTCCTCGACGTTGTCCTGCCCGGGAGTCGACGCGCTGCCTGCCACGGATTCCTCGCCGCTCGAATCGGCATCCTCCCACCGCGCGTCGATGTCGCCGCCGGAGAGAATCGGGCTCGTATCGGTATGCTCGCGCAGCCGTTCGGCAAGCTTGCGCGATCCCGCCGCGACATCGGGCACGTTCGGTTCGAGGTCGTCGTCGATGCCGTCGCGGTTGCGATCCTTCCGTTCATCTTCCTTCCAGTCAATGAGCTTCTCGGTCTTGTCCATTTTTCAGCTCCCGACGGAGCACCGGCTTCAGCCGGTCCGGCCCGGCGAATGCCGGGGCTCCATGCATGAGCTGAAAAAATGCGGCATTCGTGCCGTCAGCGCCTCGTGGTTCGTGGCTTCGCGGCTCGAACCGCGAACCATCTTTTACCACCTCATCAGATTTGCCTCATCGACATCAATGGTTTGTCTGTGGTGGAACAGCGAAATGAAGATGGCCAGCCCGACCGCGGCCTCGGCTGCGGCGATGGCCATGATGAAGAAAACGAAGATGACGCCGTGCAGCTGATGGAACTGCCGCGCGTAGGCGATGAAGGTCAGATTGACGGCGTTCACCATCAGCTCGATCGACATGAAAATCGTGATGCCGTTCTTTCGCGTCAGCACGCCGCAGACACCGATCACGAACAGAATTGCGCTGAGGAGCAGGAACCACTGCGTGGGAATCATGGCCGCACCACCCCGGTGTTCCCGCTCTGCTGCTGAGCCAGGCCCTCGGCGACGGACGGATGCTCTTCCCGCCGCTGTTCATCGTGCGTCGGCAGCGGCACGCCGCGCGAAGAGAGAAACAGTGCGCCGACGATCGCAGCGAGCAGAAGGATCGAGACGATCTCGAACGGAAAGATGTAGCCCTCGAAGAGCGTGATGCCGATCGCGCGCGCGTCGGCAGTGAACGGCGTATTCGGCAGCGCGAGGACCGCGTACTTCGAAATGTAGTAGACGAGCGCGATTCCGAACGCCGCGCTTCCCGCGTAACCGAGGAACTGCTGCACGGGACGCGTCGGCTCCTCGCCCTGACGCTGCAGATTCAGCAGCATGATGACGAAGAGGAACAGCACCATGATCGCGCCGGCGTAAACGATCACCTGCAGCGCGGCGAGGAAGGGCACATCGAGCAGCACGTACATCACCGCGAGCGCGAAGAACGACGCGACGAGCGACAGCGCGCTCACCACCGGATTGCGGTGAAGGATCACCACGATCGCGAACAGCACGGCGATCGCCGCGAAAAAGAAGAAGATCACGTACTCGATCATCGGACGAACTCCGAGCCGGAGCGAAGCGCCGGCGAGGAGTCACCGCACGCGCCGCGACGAATGGCGTTTTCTTCCGGTGCCGTCATGGATTCCTCGCTGCGCTCGGGATTCTTCACAGCCACTTCTCCGCGATGAACCATGCGACGAGAACGATGTTCACGACGGCGAGAGGGAGAAACACTTTCCAGCCCGCCTTCATCAGGATGTCGTACTTCAGCCTCGGAATCGTCCAGCGGACCCAGACGAAGACGAACAGCAGCACGCTGACTTTGATGACGAAGACGAGGGCCGAAAGGATGAAGCCGAGGAAGGTGGCCGGCTCGTTGTACCAGGGGATGTCCCATCCGCCGAAGAAGAGCGTGACGACGAGCGCGGACATGGTGGCCATCGCCATATATTCGGACATGAAAAATAGTGCAAATTTCATGGACGAATATTCTGTATGATACCCGGCGACCAGCTCCGCCTCCGCCTCGGCGAAATCGAACGGCAGGCGGTTCGTCTCGGCGAACGCGGCGACGCAGAAGACGACCATCGACAGCCACATCGCCGGAGAGAAGCAGTTCCACGCCGGCAGCTTGATCGTGTTGAAGAGAACGAAGGATCCGGTCTGCTTCGCGACGACGTCGGTCAGGCGCAGCGATCCGGCGACCATGAGCGCGCTGATCGCGGAGAGCGTCAGCGCGAGCTCGTACGAGATCATCTGCGCCGACGAGCGGATCCCGCCGAAGAGCGAGTATTTGTTGTTCGACGACCAGCCGGCGGTGACGATGCCGTAGACGCTCATCGACGCGAGCGCGAAGATCAGCAGGATTCCGACGTTGACGTCGGCGACGATCGGCTCGAAGACGCGGCCGTCGCGCAGCGGAAAGGAGCGGCCCCACGGAATGACTGCGATCGTCGTCAGTGCGGGAATCAGCCCGAACATCGGCGCGATCGTGTAGAGCCATTTGCTCGCGCCGGCGGGAACGATGTCTTCCTTGAGGAAAAACTTCGCCGCATCCGCGATCGACTGAAAGAGCCCGAACGGCCCGACGCGATTCGGCCCCGGACGGTCCTGGATCAGCGCGCTTCCGCGCCGCTCGACCCACACCATGATCGGCGTGACGTTCAGGAGAGCGCCGACGACGATCACGATCTTGAGAAGCGACAGGGCGATATCGAGCGTGTCGAACGGCATGAGGTCAGGCGCGCGCGAGCGCTTCCTCGCCCGCGAGCGCGTCGGCGATGCGCCGGAAGATCTCGAGATCGGAGATCGCGTTTCCCTTCGGCGGATACGCGGCGTGGATCTCCTGCGCGCGTCCCTGCAGATTGGTGAACGTTCCTTCCTTCTCGGCGTGAATCGTCGATGGCAGCAGGACGTCGGCGACTTCGTTGAGCGGATGCGTCGCGTCCCACGAGTGGACGATGAGGAACTTCGCTTTGCGCAGCTCGGCGATGACTGCCGGGTCCTTCGCACGCTCGCTGAACTCGGCGTCGCAGATGTAGAGCACATCGACGTCGTTCATTTCGGGGATCTCGCCTTCGCCGGAGATCGCCGCTACGCCGCGATAGTTCGGTGCGGCCTGCGTTCCCTCGAGCCATTCGTAGCGCGATTTCATGCGAATCGGTCCGATCGGATCGACGGTGAGCGCAAATTGCGCGTTCGGGAACGCGTCCTTCGCCGCCTGCGCCTCTTCACTGGTCATGTTCGCCGAGGCAATCACGACCATCTTCGAGGCCGCGCGAATCGCCCTCTCGACCGCATCGAGAGCTTCGCTCCAGGTGACGATGCCGAGGGAGTCGTCTTCGTTGCGGAGCTTGGGGACGACGACGCGATCGGTGTCGTAGCGCTCGTACGAGAATCGGCCGTAGTCGCACAGCCAGTGATCGTTGACGTCGGGGTTCACTCGCGGTCGATAGCGAAAGACCTGACCGTTGCGATGTCCGATGAAGATGTTGCAGCCGACGTCGCAGCCGTTGCAGACCGAGTCGGTCGATTCGAGGTTCCACACGCGCGATTCGAAGCGGAACTCGCGCGTGGTCAGTGCTCCGGTGGGGCAGACGTCGGTGACGCACGCCGACATCCAGTTGTCCAGCGGCGTTCCCGGAAACACCGCCACCTCGGTCGATGCGCCGCGCTTGAAGAACGCGAGCTCGTTCGTGCCGGTGATCTCCGCGCAGAAGCGAATGCACCGCGTGCAATGAATGCATCGATTCATGTTCTGCACGACGTGCGGCCCGATCGCGGTGCGGTCCATGCCGGGATACGTCCGCTTGAACTCGCCGTAGCGCGAGACCACCGATCCGTAGTTGAACGAGTAGTCCTGCAGCGGACACTCGCCCGCTTTGTCGCAGATCGGGCAGTCGAGCGGATGGTTGATGAGCAGAAACTCCATCTGCGCGCGCCGCGCCTTGTCGGCCTTCTCGTTCCAGACATGAATCTTCATTCCGTCGCGAACGGTGGTCGCACAGCCGGCCTGCAGCTTCGGCATGCCTTCGACGTCGACGAGGCACATCCGGCACTGGCCGACGATCGTCAGCGATGGGTGGTAGCAGAAATGCGGGACGTGAACGTCGGCGACTTTGGCGGCCTCAATGATGTTGATGCCGTCCTGCACTTCGACTTCGATGCCGTCGATGGTAACTTTAGCCATGGGGGCGGGATGAAATCCTCACGGCCGAGCCCGTGAAAAATTTCACAAGGGCGGAGAATACTCGCGCGCGACGGCGCGCGTCAACGGAAGGATGAAGGCAGAAGGATGAAGGATGAATCGGGCGGCGCGATTCATCCTTCATCCTTCCTCCTTCATCCTTTGTGAAAGTCGAAAGCATGAAAAAAGATCTCATCATCGCTCTTGTCGCGGCGCTCATCGTCGCTGCCGTCTGCTACGGGCTCGTTGCCGTGCGACCTCCGTTCCAGCCCGTGATTTCGCATCCGTTTTCGGCGACGCAAAGCTCCGCCGCCGCGGCCGCGCCGGAGGGGAACGTGGTCATCCGCATCAACGGCGAGCCGATCACCGAGCAGGAGTTCAGCGCGGCGTATCAGTCGATGCCGCCCGAGGCGCAGCAGCAGTTCGCGGGCGAGCAGGGGAGGATGGCGTTCGCCGAGCAGCTCGTTCGCATGAAGCTCCTCGAGCAGGAGGCGAAGCGCCTCGGTCTTGAAAACGATCCGAAGATCGCAGGCCAGCTCGCCGCGCAGCGGATGGATCTGCTCGCGGACGCGGCGGCGTCGAAGCTCACCCCGCAGCCGAGCGAAGCAGCGATTCAAAAGTACTACGACGAAAACAAAGGACGCCTCGAGAGCGTGGACGTCAGCCACATCCTCATCGCATACGCCGGCGGCGGGATTCCCGCGCGCGGCGGCGCGCCCGCACCGCCCGAGACCGAGGCGATGAACAAGGCGTTGAAGATCTACGACGAGCTGCGCAAAGGCGCCGACTTCGCGACTGCGGCAAAGCAGTACTCGGACGACGTCGCGAGCGCGCAGCGCGGAGGCGAGCTCGGGCCGGTCGGCCGCGGCATGCTGCCGCCGGAGCTCGAAGCGCGCGTGTTCGAGATTCCCGCGGGGCAGATCAGCGGGCCGATTCCGTCGCCGTACGGCATTCACATTTTCAAAGTGAACTCGCGCGGCGCCGCGCCCCTCGCCACGATCCGAGCCGCGCTCGTGCAACGCCTGCGGCAGAAAAACATGTACGACCAGGTCGACGCTCTCCGGCAGAAGGCGAGCGTCGTCTTCGATCCGAAATTCTTCCCGACGGTGAAAAACATACCGAACCGCAAGCCTTCCTAATCATGAAAATTCTCGTTCTGGGCGCCGGCCGGATGGGCTACGGCGCCGTTTTCGATCTCGTCCATCAGCCGGACGTCGAGCGCGTCACCGTCGCCGATGCCGTTGCCGAGCGCGCGCATCACGTCGCGTCGGCGGTGGGCAGCGGCAAAGCGGTTCCGCTGCACGCCGACGTCGCCGATCACCGAGCGGCCGTCGATGTCATGCGCGGCCACGACGCGGTGCTGAGCTGCGTCGTCTACAAACTCAACGCGGGCCTCGCGCGCGCTGCCATCGAAGCGCGCGCGAACTTCTGCGACCTCGGCGGCAACAATGACGTCGTCGCCGAGGAGCTGGCGCTCGATCGCGAAGCGAAGGCGGCCGGCATCAACATCATTCCCGATTGCGGCCTCGCGCCCGGAATGGTGGCGATGCTCGTCGCGCACGCCGCCGCGCGATTCGCGAAGATCGACTCGATTCACATTCGCGTCGGCGGTCTGCCGCAGAATCCGAAACCGCCGCTCGATTACCAGATGGTGTTCTCGGTCGAAGGACTGATCAACGAGTACGTCGAGCCGGCGCGCATCGTCCGGAACGGCGAGATCACCAACGTCCAGTCGATGACCGAGATCGAGCCGATCGAATTTCCGCAGCCATTCGGAAAACTCGAAGCGTTTCAGACGTCGGGCGGGACATCGACGCTGCCCGACACGTTCCGCGGCAAAGTGCGCGACCTCGATTACAAAACGATCCGCTACCCCGGCCACTGCGAAAAGTTCAAAACGATGATCGACCTCGGCCTCTGCCACGGCGAGGCGCGGAAGATGTTCGGCGAGCTCCTCGTGCGCAATCTTCCGCACGACGAACCCGACGTAGTTCTGGTGCGGGTCGAAGTCTCCGGCGGCGGCCGCACGCTGCGCTACGACATCATCGATCGCTTCGACGAGAAGACGGGACTCAGCGCGATGATGCGCACCACCGCGTTTCCCGCGGCGATCGTCGCGCTGATGATGGCGCGCGGCCAGACGACGTCGAAAGGCGCGCTGCCGCAGGAGCGATGCCTTCCGCCCGATCGATTCATGAAGGAGCTCGCCGCGCGCGACATTCGCGTGGTCGAGGAGTGGGTGTAGGGCACGGCTGCGGAGCCTGACCTGAGCGCCGCGAAGGGTGCCTCGGCCGGATGCGGCCCGGCCCGACACGCGATGGACGTTGGCAAACGAGTCGAATAGACTTACGCGCGCTTGAACATCATCAAGAACAAGGTCGACGACGTCACGATCCTCGACATCCAGGGCGTGATCAAGCTCGGCGAAAGCGCGCGTGAGTTTTCGAGCTACCTCGAAAAAGTGCTCAACGACGACACCGGGCCTGTCATGATCAACTTCGAAGCGATCAACTACATGGACTCCACGGGCCTCGGCGAGTTGATCGGCTACCTTCAGAAATTCGAGGACCGCCAGCGAAAGATGGCATTGGTAAAACCTTCGCATCGCATTCTCGCGTTGCTGAAGATCACCAAGCTCGACACCGTGTTCAAGATTTTTGATTCACGCGAGAGCGCGCTGGCCTATCTCAACGAACCGGCTGCTTGACGCCGGCGTCACCACGAGCGTGAGCGAGGAGTCTCGGGCGGTTTCAAAAACCACGACCGCGATCCGGCTAAGCCCTGGTTCCCTAGCTGCGATCGGGATGACATAATCGCGCGGCTTTTATGACCCACACCTTTCTCCCCGTCCTCATCATGATGATCATCGCCGTCGGAATCGGCGGCGTGATCCTCGCGCTCAGCTGGATGCTCGGCAAACATCAGCGCAATCCGGCGAAGCTCGCGCCGTACGAAAGCGGCGTGCCGCCGCTCGATCAGAACCGCAAGCGCGTCAACGTCCGCTTCTACCAGATCGCGATGCTCTTCATCCTGTTCGACATCGAGGCGGCGTTTCTCTATCCGTGGGCCGTGATTTACCGCGATGCGAGCACGGGCCCCTCGGGGCTGTTTCTATTCGGCGAGATGATTGTCTTCATCGCTCTTCTCGCCGTCGGATATGTTTACGTTTGGAAGAAGAAGGCTTTTGACTGGGACTGAACGGCTCCTGAGTGCTGAGCTCAGGACTCAGGACCCAGGACTCAGGACTCGCTGATGGCTGAACTCCGACCCGAAAATCCGTACGCACCCGATCGATTCCCCGATCCGCAGAAGCACGTCGAGTTTCCGCCCGAGGCGAAAAAGCGGTTCGAGCACATCCTGACGCGCTATCCGACGAAAGAGGCGGCGCTGATGCCCGCGCTGCATCTGGCGCAGGAAGTGTGGGGATGGATCCCTCCCGAGGTGGTGGTGTACGTCGGGTCGCTGCTGGATCTGTCGCCGGCGACCGTGTTCGGCGTCGTGTCGTTCTACAACATGTTCAACCAGAAGCCGGTCGGGAAATATCACCTGCAGGTCTGCACGAATCTGAGCTGCATGGTCAACCGCGCGTACGACATCTACGATCACCTCTGCGACAAACTGAACGTGCAGCCGGGGCAGACGACCTCCGACGGCAGGTACACCATCACTGAGGTCGAGTGCCTCGGCTCCTGCGGCACCGCGCCGGTGGTGCAGATCAACAACGACTATCACGAGAACATGACCGTGCAGTCGATGGACGACCTGCTCACGAAGCTGAAGTAATCACCGCTGCGTGAAGCTGTACTTCCACGTGCCCGATCCGTCCGAGGCCGGTAAAAATCCGCCGACCGTCCCGTCGGGCTTGATGTCGAGCCGCTGAAGGACATCGTCCGGTGGAAACCAGCTTCCCCACGTCAGCTCATTCGAGAGCGGATCCAGGTCGGGGCACGTAATGGTGAACATCGCCGGTTGCGTGACCACGATCGAAAATATGCCCTTGCGGTACGTCGCGCTGCCTTGAGGGGCGAAGTTGAAGGTAAAGAAGGATGCGGTGACCGGCTCGTTGCCGCCCCCCGTGGAGCTGCATCCCTGACTCGTCTGACCGCCGACGCTCGAGCTGCTCTCTGCCGAGGGCGTGTAGTGGTAGCCGAGTGTGTTCAAGGGCGCGGTTGAGGGGTCGTCCGGGTCGGCGGTCGCTGTTACGACTCTCGTCATTTGCCCGACTTCGGTGTTTGTCGCCGGTCCGTTCGTGAACGTGGCGGTGCCCTGCCACTTGCATCCGATGTTCGTGGCGATGAGGAGCGGATCGAGCGCGGGCGGCTTCAGGTGACGGTCGCCATCGGTGTCGCTGTTGGTGATGATGAGGACGAGCTCATCGACGTGCTCGTCCGGCAGCTCCTGACAAAACGTCTTCATGTGAACGCCGCTCCAGTCTTCGGGCGGCTGCCATTCTCCGTTGCGTTTCAGAATCGCGTGTACGGAAGCGCCGCGCGTCGCGTCGGCTGCGTCGGCCCACGTGTACTGCTGACCGTAATCGATCGGCGGAACGGTGTAGTCGGCGGTCGTCATCTGAAAGGTGATGCCGTTCAGGAAGGCGAATGAGCGGACGCTCGGGTCGATGACGGCGTGGATGTACCTGGCCGACAAGCCGGGCAGGTCGATGTCGAAATTCGCGTAGAGGTCGGGCGCGGCGGCCATTCGGCCTGCCTCTTCGGCGGGCGTGAGCGTGATCTCGTCCCACTGATTGAAGACGTCCTGCGGCGCGTGGTTCCACGCGTCGAGCGCGAACTCGGGCCAGCGCTCTTTGAATCCGCCGGGGATGGCGCTGTCGACGGCGCTCGCGGCATCGTGATCGGCGGTGGCGTCCCAGATGTTCCTGATGATGGAGTCGCCGTACTTGCGCGAGAGGTAGAGGAAGAACAGATACGCGCCGTATTCGTGCTGCGTCGGATCGACGAGCGTGAGGGATTTATCGGGCGCGTTGAACCAGATCGGCGCCGCCCGCTGCTCCTTTCCCGAGTTGCCGAGGCGCTGGTGGTAGTCCATGGCCCATTGAGCGGTCGCCTCCATCAGCCACTTGTAGGATGGAAGAACGAAGACGCCCTGGACGTCGTAAGTGAACTGCATGACGTGGAACAGCTCGTGTGCGAGCGTGGCCTGCGGTCCGTCGGGCGCGGTGCGCTGCAGCAGGACGAAGCTCGAGATCGCGTTCGTCGCCGGCGTGTAAGGGACGGTCTGGCTCGTCCTGACATCGGCGAGCGCGATGTCGATCGCGTCATCGCCGCCGCGGCAGGGGAGAAGCTCGCCGTCGTCCGGGATGTCGTTGCGGCCGAGCAGCGATTCGTATTGCTGCAACGCCGAATCGCCGTCTTCAACGATGTCATGCGCCACGGTCGAATCTTCCGGATGTTTGTTCTTCTGCCACCACACGCGGATGCTTCCGCTCGACGATTCCACCGAGTCCCATTCGTCGGTGTTCACCGGTCCGCAGAACTGGAGCGGGTTCGACTGAGGACGGACCGAAGCGGCGGCGACTTTTCCAGCCCGGGTGTCTGCCCAGCTGCCGGACTGGAATGGCGGGATGAGGAACGGAGCGATGGCATCTTGAATGTCGGGCGGCAGCGAGTCCCATTGCGCCGCGGCCTCAGCGAGGGAGCTGCTGTCGAGCGGCGGGGCGGCGTTGCCGCGATAGCTGTCGGGGAGGCGCGGATCGCCGAAATCGGCGAAGACGCGGTACATCAGCGCGGTGTTCGCGTCGATCTCGCCGGCGGCGAGGGCCTGATCGATGAGCGCCTCGCTCGAGACGACTGCGGGAGGGACGACGGCGCGCCGCCGGACGGCGGCGGCCGCGGCCGGAAATGCCGCTCCTGCGAGAAGGACCGCAAACATCGTGACGAGAAGAGAGGGACGAGGATTCCAGGGCATATACATGGATATCCATGCATGAATCGCTTTCCATGCGGATTCTCTTCCCGTCAGGGCCGCGATCGAGCTCGTTGAAATCGCGAAACCGATGGGGCCGGCGGGGATTCGGCACGGCGCAGCCGTGCCCTACAGTGATGCCGCGCGCGTGGCACGCGGGCCTGCGCCGTGCCGGACGCGATCGTCGTCTCCGCGCGCGTGGCACGCGGCTGCGCCGCGCCGAACCCGATTGTCGTCTCGAGCGCGCGGCACGCGGCTGCGCCGTGCCGAACCCGATTGTCGCCTCCGCGCGTGTAGGGCACGGCTGCGCCGTGCCGAACCCCGGCTCCTGGAGGGCGGCGCAGAAAGTGTAGTATCCGCAGTTCAGCGCATGGAACCGATCAAAATCCTCACCGCGAACATCGACAAGCCCGATTCCACGTCCATCGGCACCTACATCGCCGCCGGCGGCTACAAAGCTGCGGAGAAGGCGCTGAAGATGAAGCCCGAGGAGGTGACGCAGCTCGTCAAGGACTCCGAGCTGCGCGGGCGCGGCGGCGCCGGTTTTCCGACCGGCAACAAGTGGAGCTTCGTTCCGAAAAACGCGCCGAATCCGACGTATCTGCTCTGCAACGCCGACGAATCGGAGCCGGGCACGTTCAAGGACCGGCTGCTCATCGAGAAAGATCCGCACATTCTGATCGAAGGGATGATCATCGCCGGCTACGCGATCGGATCGAATCCGATGTCGTACATCTACATCCGCGGCGAGTTTTTTTACGGCGCCACGGTGCTCGAAAAAGCCCTTGCCGAAGCTCGCGAGCGCGGACTGCTCGGCAGGAACCTCTTCGGCAGCGGGTTCGATTTCGACATCACCGTCGCGCGCGGAGCGGGCGCGTACATCTGCGGCGAGGAGACGGGGCTCATCGAATCGATCGAGGGCCATCGCGGACAGCCGCGCGTGAAGCCGCCGTTCCCGGCGATCGTCGGCGCGTTCGGCGGACCGACCGTCGTACAGAACGTGGAGACGCTCGCGTGCGTGCCGCTCATCGTCAACAACGGCGCGGAATGGTTCAAGGGATTCGGGAGCCCGAAGAACACCGGCCCGAAGCTCTACTGCGTGTCGGGCACGGTCAGGAAGCCGGGCGTGTACGAGTTCCCGATGGGCATCAACCTCAAAGAGCTGATCTTCGATCACTGCGGCGGCGTGCCGGAAGGGCGCAAGCTCAAGGCGGTGATCCCGGGAGGCGCGTCGGCGCCGATGCTCACGGCGGACGAAATCGACCTTCCGCTGAACTTCGATGCGCTGATGAAGGCGGGATCGATGCTCGGCTCGGCCGGGATCATCGTGATCGACGACTCCGTCTGCATCGTCGACGCGACGTGGCGGCTGGCGAAGTTCTTCGCGCATGAGTCGTGCGGACAGTGCACGCCGTGCCGCGAGGGGACGAACTGGATGGAGGCGATGCTCTTTCGCATCGAGCAGGGCGAAGGACGTCCGGGCGACATCGACGCGCTCTACGACATCGCCGGCAACATCGGTTCTGTCGTCGATCTGAAGGAGAGCGGCAAATCACTGTGCGCGCTCGGCGACGCGTCGACCGGACCGGTCATGTCCTCGATCAAGAAGTTCCGCGCAGAGTACGAGCATCACATCAGAGAGAAGAGCTGCCTTTCCGAGACGCGCCGCTATCGCCGCCACGACATGGCTGCGGCCGCTCACTGAGTCATTTCTGGCAACCTCCTTGCGATCATGATTCGCAGCAGCCCAACGTTTGAACGACAAGGAGGAACTCAATGAAATCGAAGTACTTGGCTGTTCAGCTCGCCGCCATCCTGGCGCTGGGGCTGATGTGCGGAAGCGCGTTCGCGCAGAACAACTACCGTGCGGATCGAATCTCGACGCAGGGCACGATCACGCGAGTCACCCGTCAGGGCGACATGTTTCAGGTCACGCTCGATCACGGCGCCTACACGTACTACGTTCCAGTCGCGACCGTCGGTCCGCGCAATCTCGCCGTCGGCGAGCGTGTGCGTATTGATGGCCTCGTCGCCGGCGACGTCGTCAACAGCGACATGATCGCGCTCGCGAACGAGCCGTACTTTTCGGCCGATCCGTATTACCACGGCGTCCCGTTCGGTCAGAACGGCTGGATGAGCGCCACCGTTACGAGCATCAACCGCCACCTCGGATACATGTGGGTGCGCGATGACTCGACGGGAGTGACATACAAGGTGGACGTTCGACATATGAATACCCGCCGTCCGGTGAACGTCTGGGGAATCCGTAAGGGCGACCACATCTCGGTCGACGGCAACTGGGAGAACCGCAACACGTTTGACGCGGTGCGCATCGAGTACTAACTCAATCGCAATCTCGGTTGGGAAGGGCCGGCAGAACGCCGGCCTTTTTTTGTCGCTCTACTCGTTGCAGAGATCCGTCCTGATCGTCCTCATGCGCGCTCCACGCCGAGTAGAAAATTTGCTCCCTTTGCGATTCCGAGGGAACCTCGGCCGCGAAGGAGGCAGGATGCATTTTTGGGTTGCAGTCGCACGCAATGAGAATGAGAGTGACGATCGGTTGAAGCGGACGGCGCCGGAGGACCGCATCGCGTACTACTCGCCGCGGCCGAAACAGTCATTCACGAAAATCAGGGACGGACATTCGAATGATCTCGTGAGCGGCGAGGCGGCGGTCAAGCCGCTCATCGAGTCGCTCGATTTCATCCGCGACAAGCATCAATGGGGCGTTTTCTTTCGCCGCGGTTTTTTTGAGATCAGCGAAGAAGACTTTCGCCGGATCGAGCAGGCGCTGGGTGGCGCCGGCGCGTAGCCGGCGAGAGCGCGCAGAAAGCGCCGCATGATCGCGCATCGCTCGACGTGCGCGCGGACCTTTTGAGATTCCGGTCACGGTCCGCGCGGTGAAGGCGCGCTAACATTTGACCGTCCAAAAGGAGGTCTCCGATGAAGACGGTCCTGCGCGTGGCCCTCTGTGTTGCCCTGCTGCTCGGCTGCAAATCGAGCTCGAGCGAAATGACCGATCTGAAGGCGCAGGTCGACGACCTGTCGCACCGCGTGAAGTACCTCGAAGACGATCTGATGAAAGCCGACAAGCAGCTGATTCAGCAGCAGCAGGCGATGCAGGAAATGCACGAACAGATGCGCAACATGGAGACGCTTTTCGACAAGCTCCAGTACTCGCAGAGCGGCGCGCACTGAAGCAGGCGGGTGGCGGGTAGCGGGTAGCCGGATCCTCCCACCCGCCACTCGCCTCCCACCCGCCACCCGCCACCCGCTACAATGCGCGGCCATGTTTCGCAAAGCCGCGCTTGCTCTGCTGATCACTGTTCCCGTCTTTGCCCAGCGCACCGAGAAGCCGCCGCTGCACGGCGCGCATTGGATGGCCGTCACCGGGAAACCGCTCGCCGCGACCGCCGGCGCGATGATTTTTCAAAAAGGTGGCAACGCGGTCGACGCCGCTGCGGCGATGATTGCCGCCACGTGCACGATGTGGGACACGCTGAGCTGGGGCGGTGAGACGCAGGCGCTGATCTACAACCCGCACACACATCAGGTGGTGGGGATCAATGCGTTAGGCGTGGCGCCGACCGGCGCGACACCCGAGTTCTTCCACTCCCACGGTTACAAATACCCGCCGGAGTACGGTCCGCTCGCCGCCGTCACTCCGGGAACTCCGGGCGGCGTGATGATGATGATCGCCGAGTTCGGCAAGCTGTCGCTGAAGGACGATCTCGCACCGGCGATCGAGATGGCCGACGGCTATCCGATCGAGCAGCAGCTCGTCAGCACGATCAACAGTCAGAAGAATCGCATTCAGCAGTGGCCGTATTCGCGGGCGCTGTTTCTGACGAATCTGCAGGCCGGCCAGATGTTCCGCCAGCCGGACCTCGCGGCGACTCTGCGAAAACTCGTCGAGACCGAGCAGGACGCGCTCGCGCACGGCAAATCGCGGAAAGAGGCGATCTACGCAGCGTTCGACCGCTTCTACAAAGGCGACATCGCGCGCGAGATCGTGCGCAGCGTTCAGGAGCAGGGCGGCCTCTTCACGATGGACGATCTCGCGAACTGGCATCCGCGGCTCGAGGCGCCGGTGAAGACGACCTACAAAGGCATCGACGTCTACAAGCTCACCGCGTGGACGCAGGGTCCGGCGATGCTCGAGGCGCTCAACATCCTGGAGAACTTCGATCTGAAGCCGATGGGTTACGACAGCGCCGAGTACATCAATACTGTCTATCAGGCGATGAGCCTCGCATTTGCCGACCGCGATTTCTATTACGGCGACTCCCCCGATGTGCCGCTCCAGGGGCTGCTGTCGAAGGACTACGCGAAGGAGCGGGCCAGGCTGATCAACCCCAATCAGAACGATCCGGCGGAAACGGCCGGCGATCCGTATCCGTTCCAGGGCGGACAGAATCCGTACCTCGATCTTCTGAAGAACTGGCCGGCGACGGCGAATAAGCCGGGATCCACGCGCCCCACGGCTGAAAGTGTTGGATCGGTCGTCCGCTCAGCGGCAGGTGAGGGCCTCCGCCAGACACGCCCGCCGGAGACCGACGGCTACCTCGAGACGTTCTACGCCGGCACGACCTCGGTCGAAGCCGCGGACGCGGAAGGGTGGGCGGTATCGGTGACGCCGAGCGGCGGCTGGGTACCGGCGGTGATCGCGGGACACAGCGGCGTCGGACTGAGCGAGCGGATGCAAAGCTGGGTGCTCGATCGCGCGGAAGATCCGTTCGACGTCCTGGCGCCCGGTAAACGGCCGCGGGTCACGCTCACGCCGACGCTCGCGCTGAAGGACAATCTGCCGTATCTGATTTTTTCGGTGCAGGGAGGCGACAGTCAGGATCAGAACCTTCTGCAGTTTTTCCTCGATGTCGTCGACTTCGGCATGACGCCGCAGCAGGCGACCGAGGCGGCGAATTTCAACAGCTTCCAGATGCGAAGCTCGTTCGGGAATCACGAGATTCAGCCGGGCCGCATTCTGCTCAATTCCGCAACGCCGCCATGGGTGCGCGGCGAGCTGCGGAAGATGGGCTACACCGAGATTTTCGAGGACAGAACTTCGGGACCGATCAACGCGATCATGGTCGATCGCGCACACGGAACATTTTGGGGAGGATCGAGCAATCATGGGGAAGACTATGGCATCGGCTGGTAATCGCGTCGCAGTGCTCCTGGTGGCGCTGCTGGTCGCCGCGTGTGCGGCGGTCTCGCAGCAGAAAGCGCAGGCTCCGCGCGCCGACAACCTCGAGTTTCACAATCTGCGCGTTCTGCCTCCGAACATCACTCACGATGAGCTCATCGCCACGATGCGCGGGTTCGCGCGTTCGCTCGGCGTGAAATGCAATCACTGTCACGTGGCCAATCCGCCGGGCACGAAGCCGGAGTTCGATTTCCCTTCCGACGCAAAGCCGGAAAAGAAGATCGCGCGGACGATGATCGTAATGGCGCGCAACATCAATTCGAACTACATCTCGAAGCTCCCGGTCGAGGGTGAGGAGCACTCGCCGAACGTCACGTGCTACACGTGCCATCGCGGGCATGTCACTCCGGAGACGACGCTGCCGCCCGAGCCGCCGCGCGAGCCGCAGCCGGCTCCGCAGCCGCCGCCGCAGCCGCAGACGTAGCAAGCGCTCTCCCTCGGGAGAAGGTGCCGCGGAGCTGCGGATGAGGGAACCCGTCACCCGGCGCTTCGCGACCACCTCTCCCGGCGGGAGAGGTCGATCCTGGAGGTGTGAGGACCGGCTTCAGCCGGTCGCTAAAGCCCGTGCTCTACCGGCTAAAGCCGGTGCTCCGCTGCACCCGAAGGGCCGCTTTTCGCGTATAGAGCTGTCGATGACTGCGCTTGCGGAATCAGCGGCCGACGACATCCTCGGACGCGCCCGGGATGGCGATCACGACGCGTTCGCCGCGCTCATCGAAGAGTTTCAGTCGACCGTCTACGGCATCGCGTTCCATTTCTTCGCCGACCGCGCGATCGCCGAAGAGCTGGCGCAGGACGTGTTTCTGCAGTTGTACCGGTCGCTCTCCGCGATCCAGTCGCGCACGCACCTGGCGCACTGGCTGCGTCAGGTGGCGTCGCGCAAATGCATCGATGCCGTTCGGAAGCGCGCGCCGCGGCGGGAAAGCCTCGACGACGTCGAGCTGAGCGTCCCGCCGAACACGCCCGATCCCTTTCTCACGCGCCGCCTGCAAAAACGGGTGGCGAAGCTTCCCGATCTGCAGCGCCTCATCCTCACTCTTCGCTACCAGGAGGACCTCGGTCCCAGCGAGATCGGCCGGACCCTCGGCATGCCGGAAAACACCGTCAAGAGTTACCTGCATCGCGCGCTCACCGCGCTGCGGAAGGAGTTCGCATGAACCTCGAATCGGAACTGAACGTCGCGCTGCAGCGCGTCGATCCGCCGGAAGGATTCGCGGAGCGGGTGATGGAGAGCGTGCGGGACGGCTCCCGTCGCCCGGCTGAAGCCGTCCGTCACACGATGCGACGCGCTCTCGCCGCCGCCGCGCTCATCGCGGCGATGTTAGGCGGATGGGGCGTCCACGAAACCCTGCGCGCGCGCAACGAGCTGCTGACCGCGATGCGCATCGCCTCGCACACGGTCGCGCAGGCGCAAAAGCAAGTGAACAGGAGATAACATAAAAATGCGTAATATTATCGTGGCACTTTTGTTCCTGATGCCCGTTGCGGCGTTCGCCCAGAACGGGCGCGTCATCATCGACCTCCCTCCATCACTGGCTGCAAAAGCCGCCGAATCGACGGACGTGAACCTCGACGGGACCATGCTTCGCCTCGCGTCGAAGTTTCTCTCCGGCGACGACGACGCCGGCGTGCGGGACATGGTGTCGAAGCTGGACGGCATCTATGTCCGCAGCTATGAGTTCGACGAAGACGGCGCGTACGACCCCGCGCTCATCGACGGCGTGCGCCGGCAGATCGGCCCCGAGTGGAAGCGCATCGTCACCGTCAGGAGCAAAATGCGCGAGAACACCGAGATCTATACGCTGCCGCGCGGCGACTCCATCGCCGGACTGGTGGTCATCGCCGCTGAACCTCGCGAGCTCACGATCGTAAACATCGTCGGGGCCGTCGATCTCGACAAGCTCGCGTCGCTCGAAGGTAATTTCGGAATTCCCAGGATGTCGAAGCATGAGTAGGAAGCTGATGCTGGTCGCGCTGCTGCTCGCCGCGACGACGGCGCGCGCGGACTTCGATTCGCTCGTGCGCGCGGTGGGATCGACCCGCGGCCTCCACCGCATCTGGACTCCGGGGATCTCGCTGGTCCGCCTCGGCATCCGCATCGCGCATCCCGAGGGGGTGCACGACCTGCAGCTGGTGGTCTTCGAGGGCGATGGCAACGTCGACATCGAGCGCGTGATGCGGTCCACGCCCGACATGCCGATCGTGCGGACGCACAACAATCACACCGGCGAGACGGCGGTGATCTGGGCACGTTCGGTCGGACGCGATCTCGTGGAAATGCTCCTCGTCACGCACGATCCGGGCGACGATACCGTCGTGATCCGCACGGTCGTCGACGGCGAAGTGCTGGCGCGCGAAGTCGCCGATCCGAGACATCCACCGCATCTCGCGACGCGGTAATTTTCAGGGGTAGAATGCGTGTTTCCAGACCCGAATGGCGCGCCGCGAAGAACGAGACGATTCGTACGATCTCCTGAATCAGTATCTCCAGGAAATCGCGCAGATTCCCCGTCTCACGCCCGAACGTGAGCGCGAGCTCGGCCGCCGCATTCAGCAGGACGACAAGAGCGCGGTCGAAGAGCTCGTCAAGGCGAATCTCCGCTTCGTCGTCTCCTATGCCAAGCGATACCGCAACGCGCACGTGCTGTTCCTCGATCTGATCAACGAGGGCAACATCGGTCTGATGCACGCGGCGAAGAAGTACGACCCCGACAAGAACGTCAAATTCATCACCTACGCCGTGTGGTGGATCCGTCAGGCGATCCTGCATGCGTTGTCGGAGCAGGGGGGCGCGTTCCGCCTGCCGCCGAAGCGCGCGAACCTGATGTACCGGCTCGAGAAAGCGATCGGCACGGCGATCACCGAAGGCAATCACATTCCGACGGCCGAAGAGCTCGCTCAGACGCTCGGCGTTTCCGTTCGCGAGGTGCAGACGCTGCTGCACGCCGGCAGCGACAACTTCTCGCTCAACGCGGAGCTCGACGACGAATCGCACACCGAGCTCGCCGACGTCATCGAGCAGACCACGATTCCCTCGGCCGAGGTGGAGATGCAGGAGGAATCGCGGCGCGAGGAGCTGCTGGCGCACATGTCGGAGCTCTCGCCGAAAGAGCGGCTCGTCCTCACGCTGCGCCACGGCGTCACCGACAACCTGCCGAAGAGCATCAAACGTCTCGCGGCGTTTCTGAATCGCACGCCGGAGAACGTCACCGCCGTGCTGACCTCGGGCGTGCAGAAAGTCGCCGGGAAGCTCGGCATCAGCGAGAGCGAATTCGCCGGACTCCTGCTCTTCACGAACCCGAATCCGAAGTCGTCCGAGATTTTCTGGGGCATGGACGATCTCTCTCCGGGCATGTCGAAGAAGGTGGACATGGATCGGATGAGCGCGCTCCTTTCGCTGCAGCAGCAGGGGCTCGTGCAGAGGGCGGTCGATGAGCTGACGCTCGAGGAGCGCACGATCATCAAGCTGCGGTACGGCGTGCTGCAGGACGACGAGCTCACCCTGCGCGACATCGGCGAGATCCTCGGTCTCTCGCGCGAGCGCGTGCGGCAGATCGAGTCGCGCGCGGAAGCGAAGTGCAGACGAAGCGTGCGGCGCGCGAACGTGAGGTCGGCGTGAGCGAGCCTGCGAATCCGCCGATGGGGCGGCTCGACGCGGTCGACATCGGATCGAAGAAGCTCACGGTCCAGACCGAGTTTTTCTCGCGGCCGACCTGGCGCATCGAAACGAAAATCTACCTCGGCGGCGCGTTGAAGAAGGTCTACACCGAGGATCTCGCCGCGACGCCCGAACCCGAGCTGCAGCGCAGCATCGACGCGTTTCATCAGACGAAGATGGACGAGATCGTGGCCGGGCTGCGGCGATTGTCGCAATAGATGCGGCGGCCGCCGCCCTCGAGATGAAAACAGAGAAACTCAACGCGCAGCAGGAGTCGCATTGGCGCGAAGCATTCGGCGCCGAGAACTGGACCATCGGCGCGCTGACTCTCACCGATGAGCACGGCGGCATGCACTTCGGGTATTACCTCCAGCCGCTGCATCTGAATCCGGACGATCGCGACGATCTGCCGCGCAAGGTCCTGCACATCGTCGCGCGGTACAAGCCTCCGCTCGATTTTCTGGAGCTGAGCGGCGCCGGCTTCCGCGTTCCGCACGCATTCCCGAAGGGCTTTACGCTGGAGAAGGTTTTGCGGATCCTCCTGCAAGAGATCCAGCGCATCCCCCTCCGCGGCTAGGGGGTCAGAGCTGTACTTGTGATTTTTCTACACCGCGTGGATTCGGAGCGATCCGACTCCACGGCGCGGGCGGAAAATCACAAGTACAGCTCTGACCCCATTACAATCGCTGGCTTATGACTCCGCTGCGGCGGCTCCTCACGTACTTCGCCCGGCATCGCAAATCGCTCGCGTTAGGCGGCCTCTGCGTCATCGGATCGGCGGTCTTCTCGCTGCTCAAACCGGCGATCGTCGGAAGCGCCGTCGACACGCTCTCGCACGCGATCACTCGCCAGGCGCTGCTGCGATACAGCCTGATGCTCGTCGGCGCTTCGGCTGTCGAAGGATTCTTCCTCTACCTGCAGCGTTGGATCATCATCGGCGCGTCGCGAAGGATCGAATACGAGATGCGCAACGACTTCTTCGCGCACCTCGAAAAGCTCCCGCTCCGCTATTACCACGGCCAGCGGACCGGCGATCTCATGTCGCGCGCGACCAACGACCTCTCCTCGGTTCGCATGCTCATCGGCCCGGCGGTCATGTACACGGCATCGTCGCTGCTCGTCGTCACCGGTGCGTTCGTGATGATGGCGCGCATCGACCGCGCGATGGCCCTCGTCTCGCTGATCTCGCTGCCGCTCGTCGCCGTGCTGGTGAAGTTTTTCGGACAGGAGATCCACGTCCGCTACAAATCCGTGCAGGACTACTTCGGCGACATCTCCGCGCGCGTCCAGGAGAACCTCGCCGGCGTGCGCGTGGTCCGCGCGTTCGGTCAGGAGCGAAACGAGACCGACACGTTCAAGCGGATGAACCACGAGTACGTCGAGCGCAACCGCTCGCTCATCCGCCTGACAGCGACGTTCTATCCGATGCTGCACGGCGTCATCGGCGTGATGTTCGGCGTCGTTTTCTTCATGGGCAGCCGCCGCATGATCGCCGGCACGATGACCATCGGCCACTTCGTCGCGTTCCAGTTCTACCTCGGACGCATGATCTGGCCGCTGATCGCCCTCGGCTGGGTCATCAACCTCTTTCAGCGCGGCATGGCCTCGATGGTCCGTCTCCACGAGGTCTGGCGCGTGCAGCCCGATGCTTCGCACGCGGAGCCGGCGCCCGCCCGGCTCGATAAAACAGCACATATTGTCGTTAGTAATTTAACCTTTGCTTACGACGCGCATCCGGTTCTGCGCGATGTCGCCTTCACCGTCAATCACGGTGAGACCCTCGGCATCGTCGGCCGCACCGGAAGCGGCAAATCGACGCTCCTTTCATTGCTCACCCGCACGTTCGAACCGCCGCCGGAGACGATGTTCATCGATGGCCGGCCGGTGGAGACGATTCCCATTGCCGAGCTGCGCGACATGATCGGCATGGTGCCGCAGGAGACGTTTCTTTTCTCCGAATCGATCGCCGACAACATTCGCTTCGGCAACGCGAACGCCTCCGCGAACGACGTGCGAACGGCGGCCGAGGAGGCGGGGTTGTCGGGGGATGTGGCGGCGTTTCCGAACGGGCTGGAGACGGTCATCGGCGAGCGCGGCATCACGCTCTCCGGCGGTCAGAAGCAGCGCACGGCGATCGCGCGAGCGCTGATTCGCAATCCGCAGGTTCTCATTCTCGACGACTCGCTGAGCGCGGTCGACACGGCGACGGAGGAGCGAATTCTGCGCGCGCTGCGGGAGATTCGAAAAGGACGAACGGTCCTCATCGTCTCGCATCGCGTCTCCTCGGTGAAAGACGCAGATCAGATTCTGGTGCTCGACAACGGGCGCGTCGTCGAGCGCGGCACGCACGACTCGCTCATCGCGCACGACGGCTACTACGCCGATCTCTACCGCCGGCAGACCATCGAAGAGGAGCTGTCGGAGATTGCGTAGGGCACGTGCAGGGCACGGCTGCGCCGTGCCGAACCCTGGTTCGCACGGAGTGCGGCACGGCGCAGCCGTGCCCTGCACAAACGACGGGATGCGGCACGGCGCAGCCGTGCCCTGCACAAACGACGGGATATGAGCGAAGGGTTCATCGAGAAGCACGAGGAAGAAGGCGCGAAGGCCTTCGACAAGCGCCTCGCACGGCGGCTGCTGCGCTATCTGAAGCCGTATCGCGCGCGCGCGGCCAGTTCGGTCGGCCTGGTGATCTTCTCGTCGCTTCTGGAGATCGCCGGGCCCGCGATCATCGCAGTCGGCGTCGATCTCTACGT
>DATIZY010000359.1:0-5730 GCA_035516895.1 Thermoanaerobaculia bacterium
TCATCGGTCAACCTCACTCGAGGTTCGGGTTTGAATGAAGAGGGAAAAGAACAAAGCGACAACCTCTGACCTCTTCCCTCGAACCTTGAACCTCATCATCGACGTCTCAATCGAATTTCGAATGTCGAATGTCGAATGAAGAATGAAGAAACGCCCGGCCGCGGCTCCTTTTCTCAATTCTTCATTCGAAATTCGAAATTCGAAATTCTTCATCGGTCGGCGCCGAGCACGGTGTTGATCGTTCCCAATCACCGCCACAGATCCGAAACTAGATTCATCGCGTTGACTCACCGAGGTTCGAGGTTCGAGGTTCGAATGAAGAGGGAAGAGGTCCAACGAAAGACCTCGAACCTCGAACCTTCTTATCCGCATCGACTCCGACGGTGACCCGACGACGATCCCATCGGGCACCACGGCGGCCTCGGCTCTTCCCTCCAACCTCGAACCTTCTTTCGCAGTAGAATCCGCCCAGCAGTTCAAGGCCTAGGGGTGGCCATTGCGGCCTGAGATCACACCCTGGAACCTGATCCGGTTCGGACCGGCGTAGGGAAAGGCAAAGGGATGCACGCTCTCGTTCTCGCGGCTCTTCTTTCCGGCATTGTCGTCGACTCCAGTCACCATCCGATTTCCGGCGCGGCCGTTTCCATCGATTCGTTCGCGCCGCAATCGACGGACAACGAGGGCCGCTTTCGATTCGATCTTCCGCCGGGCGTCTACACGCTGCGCGTGACGCAAAACGGATTTCAGGCGCAGAGCGTTCGCGCAACGTCCGGCGAAGAGTTGACCGTGACCCTTCATCCGCTCCTCGAGGAGAACATCGTCGTCTCCGGGATTCGGGCGGAGGCGGAGACGCCGGTGACGAAGACGGACCTGACGCGCGCCGACATCGAACGCGACTACTACGGCCAGGACATTCCGATGCTTCTGCGCGAGACGCCGTCGGTCACTGCGTACGCGGAGGGTGGGGTGGGGGCGTCGGGCTACTCGTACGTCTCGCTTCGCGGAATCAGCTCGTCGCGCATCAACTTCACGCTCGACGGCGTCCCGCTCGCCGATTCCGAAGACATGTCCACGTACTTCGTCGATTTTCCCGATCTCGCGCATTCGCTCGAGAGCATCCAGGTGCAGCGCGGCGTTGGGACGTCGACCGTCGGCGCCGGCGCGTTCGGCGGATCGATCAACCTGGAGAGCGTCGCGCTGTCGAGCACATCGCAGACGGATGCGTGGATCGGCGGCGGATCGTTCGGGACGAAGCTCGCGAACGCCGGATACCAGACGGGCTTGCTGCCCGGCGGATTCGAAGCGTACGGCCGCATCTCGGCGCAGGAGACGGACGGATATCGCGAACACTCCGGCACGCGCGGCGCGAATTTCTTTTTCAGCGGCGCAAAGACCGCCGACGACTGGCAGCTGAAACTCACGGGCTTTGCCGCGCACGAATGGCAGCAGAACTCGTATTTCGCCGCCGACGCGGGAACGCTGCAGACCGACCTGCGCGCGAACCCGATGTCGCCCGATGAACGCGACAGCTTCGGCTACAACCTCGCGCAGGTCGAGTATCTGCGCGAGAACATGACCGCGTCCGTGTTTTTTCAGCGCGGCTACGGCTGGTACCGGCTCTACGACGACGATGTCGCGCTCATCAACCTGCGGCAGTACGGCCTCGACGGGCTGCTCGTCGGATCGATGATCACCTACAGCACGCCGCACGCGCAGTACGGACTGCACGTCAACGACTTCCGCCGCGAGCACACGCGCGATCTCGTCGGCGGTCCGCGCGATTACTTCAACTACGGCACGAAGAGCGAGATCAACGGCTTCGCAAAGTTCACGTGGGACACGGACGGCTGGCATTTCTACTCCGACAATCAGCTACGCACCACCGATTTCTCGTACCATGGCGACCAGCCGATCGGCTCGATCCGCTGGACGTTTTTCAACCCGAAGCTCGGTGTTCGCTACGGCAACTGGTACGCCTCGGCCGGAATGTCGCGGCGCGAGCCGGCGCGCAACGACCTCTTCGCCGGCGAGGACGACCCCTCGGTCGTCTACGACCTGCATGCGGTGAAGCCCGAGCGGGTTCTCGATTTCGAAGCGGGATGGGAAAAGAGCACAGCGCGCGGCTCGGTTTCAGCAGATATTTATGTGATGAATTTTCATAATGAAATTGCGGCGACCGGCGAGCTCTCCGACATCGGCCTCCCGCTGCGGCGCAACGTCGATCGGAGCTACCGCCGCGGCCTCGAGCTGCACGCCTCCTATCAGCTCACCCGCGACCTCCAGCTCCTCGGCAGCGCCAGCTTCAGCCGGAATCGCATCCATAGCTGGACGCAGTACGACGACAGCGGAGGCAATCCGGTGACGTACTTCGACGTCAACCCGCTGCTCACGCCGTCGGTGATTCTCACTCCGCAGATCGCGTACACGCCGGCGTCGCGGGTGAGCTTCGGCGCGGTCGGGCGATACGTGGGCAAGTCGTACCTCGACAACACGAACGACGACGCGCTGGTCACGCCGCCGTTCTTCGTCGTCGACGCCACCGCGAGCTATCGACTGATGCCGCGCGCGAAGCTGATGCTGCAGATCAACAATCTTCTCGATCGCAAACACGTGTATCCGAGCGGCTACGCATCGGACGGCGTCTCGTACTTCTATCCGCTCGCGTCGCGCAATGCGGTGCTCACGCTGCATTTCACGATGTAGTTCGCGAAGAGCGAATGAGCTGGATCGAGATCTTCGCCGCCATCATCACCGCGTACAGCGTCTGGCTGACCGCGCGCGAGAACATCTGGTGCTGGCCGACCGGCGTCGTGTCCGTCCTTCTCTACGGATGGATTTTCTGGCAGGCGAGGCTCTACGCGAACGCGTGGCTGCAGGCGTTCTACCTCGTGCTCATCGCGTATGGCTGGTATGAATGGCTGCACGGCGGCGCCGATCACGAGGAGCTGCGCGTGACGCGCACTCCGCCGCGCGGATGGGTCATCACGATCGGCATCGGCCTCGTCGCCTCGGTCGCGATGGGATGGGCCATGAAGCGCTACACGAACGCGTCGATGCCGTACTCGGACGCCGCCACCACCGCCTTTTCCGTTGCCGCCGAGGCGATGACGACGAAGAAGTGGATCGAGAACTGGATCGTCTGGATCTTCGTCGACGGCGTCACGACATGGATGCTTTTTGTCCAGCACCTCTACGCGAGTACGATTCTCTACTTCTCGTTCCTGCTCCTTGCGGTCTTTGGATGGGTCGAATGGAAGAAGTCGCTCGTCCGTTTCGCGTCTGCCTGACCGGCGCCGAATCGACGGGAAAAAGCGAGCTCGCGCGCCGTCTCGCCGAGCATTTCGAAGCGCCGTGGGTCCCGGAGTATTCGCGCGAATACGCGGAGCGCGTGGCGCGCGACCTGAGCTACGTCGACGTGATGCCGATCGCGCGCGGACAGATGGAGCTCGAATCGAAAATCGCCTCGGCCGCGCGCGATCTGCTGATCCTCGACACGGACCTCGTCAGCACCGTCGTCTACGCACGCCACCATTTCGGTGCCTGCCCGGCGATGGTCGAGGGTCTCGCCCGCAGTCGGGTCGCCGATCTGTATCTGCTGCTCGACATCGACGTGCCGTGGGTCGCCGATCCCGTTCGCGATTCCGGCGGCACGCGCGATGCGCTTCATCAGCGCTTCTGCGACGTCCTCGAGGAATTTGCAGCGAACGTGCGCGAGATCTCGGGTGCGTGGGACGGGCGGTTGCGGCAGGCCATCGATGCTCTTGCGGCCGTTCGTGGTTCGTGATTCGTGCGTCGGCGGTCGGGCAACCAAGGCGCATTAGGACGGGTCGCGTTGGGGGCCAGCTCTTCGCCTGAGCCGATGAGGTTCGAGGTTCGAGGTTCGAGGATCGAATGAAGAGGGAAGAGGTTTTGCGAACCTCGAGCCACTTCCGATTCACGCTGCGACTCTGCCCTAAACTCACCTCATGAATTGGATCGTAAAGAACTTCCTGCGCGGCCTGGTCATCATTCTTCCGATTGCGATCACGATCTACCTTTTCTACCAGGCGTTCCTCCGGCTCGACCGGCTTCTGCCGTTGCGCGTGCCCGGTACCGGGCTCGCGATCCTCGTTGCGCTGACGATCCTGGTCGGCGCGCTCGCCTCGAACTTCTTCGTTCGAAAATTTCTCGAGCTCACGCAGCTGCTCTTCACGCGCGCGCCGATCGTGCGGCTGATCTACGCATCGATCCGCGATCTGCTCGAAGCCTTCGTCGGCGATCAGAAGCGGTTCAACCAGCCGGTCGCCGTTTCTCTGATGGACGGCGTCCGGACGATCGGCTTCATGACGCAGGACGACCTCGCGTTCCTGGCGATGCCGGGACACGTCGCCGTCTACATGCCCTTCTCGTACAGTATGGCGGGCACGCTGGTGATCGTACCGAGCTCACGGGTCGAGCGTTTGCCCGCGGACAGCGCGTCCGTCATGGCACTCGTGATTTCGGGGGGTGTGTCCCGCGTCACAGCTTGATATGATCCGCGGCTTTAATGGCTCAGATTTTTCACCGCAGCACCAACACACTCTCTCGCGTCACGATCTTCGGAGCCGTCTTCTTCGTCGGCTTCATCTTCTGGGTGATCGGCGGCATCGTCCGCTCTCCGTACGCGACCGACCAGGGAGTCGCGCGCGAGCAGCCGGTTCCGTTCAGCCATCAGCATCACGTGGCGGGACTCGGAATCGACTGCCGCTATTGCCACACCTCGGTGGAGACGTCGAATTTCGCCGGCATCCCGCCGACGCAGACCTGCATGAATTGCCACTCCCAGATCTGGACGAACGCGGCGATGCTCGAGCCGGTGCGCGCGAGCTTCGCCAGCGGTCGGCCGCTGGTGTGGGACCGGGTGCATCGCCTGCCCGACTTCGTCCACTTCAACCACAGCATTCACGTGGCGAAGGGAATCGGGTGCGCGACTTGCCACGGCCGCATCGACACGATGCCGCTGACGTATCAGGCCTCGCCGCTGACGATGCAGTGGTGCCTCGACTGCCATCGCCACCCCGAGGAGTATGTGAGGCCGCGCGATCAGGTGTTCAACATGACGTACGTTCCCGTCAATCAGAAAGAGCTCGGACCGAAGCTGGTGAAGGAATATCAGATCAAGAGCTACACGAGCTGTTCGACGTGTCATTACTGAGATGAGCGAAAAAGAAGAGTTGCCGGTTCCCGTTTCCCCATTGTCGGAGCGCCCTGGCGAAAACGCCGAAGGGACCGCCGGCAACAAGCAGCCGGCAACCGGCGAGCGTTTCTGGCGCAGCCTCCAGGAGCTTTCGCGCAGCGAGCAGTTCGAAGACGTTCTGCGCGACGAGTTTCCGCGGCAGGCGATGGCGCTCGATGCCGGCGTCGACCGGCGCGATTTCGTGAAGCTGATGGGCGCATCGATGGCGCTCGCGGGCCTCGCCGCGTGCGACGTCAATCGCCCCGACGAGAAAATCGTCCCGTACGTCCGCCAGCCGGAAGATCTCATTCCGGGCAAGCCGCTCTTCTTCGCGACGGCCATGCCGCTGTCGGGCTTCGGCTACGGCGTTCTCGCCGAGAGCCACATGAACCGCCCGACGAAAATCGAAGGCAACCCCGATCATCCGGCGACCCTCGGCGCCAGCGATCCGTTCATGCAGGCCTCGATCCTCGGGTTGTACGATCCGGACCGCTCGCAGGTCGTGCGCAACGTCGGCGAGATCTCGACGTGGAGCG
>DATIZY010000360.1:0-5422 GCA_035516895.1 Thermoanaerobaculia bacterium
ATCCAGCGATGTAATGATTTATCGTTTGGAAATAGTGTGAGTAATTCTTCGTCCGTCGCGAACAGATCGTTCGGGTCGCCCGACAACGCGGCCCAGCGGAACGGCCCTTTGCCTTCGCAGAACAGTGGACGGATGAACATCGGCACGAAGCCGCCGACTTCGAATGCGTTCGCCACGCCGGCTTTTTGCGCCTGACCGCGAAGGTTGTTGCCGTAGTCGAACGTGATTGCGCCGCGGCGCTGCAGCTCGAGCATCGCCCGCATGTGGCGGGCCATCGTCTGATACGCCAGATCGATGTACTTCTTCGAATCGTTCGCGCGCAGCGTGAGCGCCGCGTCGAACGACATTCCGGCGGGAACGTATCCGTTCAGCTCGTCGTGTGCCGACGTCTGATCGGTGAGCACGTCGGGAACGATGCCGCGCGCGATGAGGCGCTCGAGCAAATCGACGGCATTCGCGACGACGCCGATCGAGATCGCTTCGCCCGCATCGCGTGCCTTCAGCGCGCGATCGATCGCGGCATCGAGCGACTTCTCTTCGACGTCGAGGTAGCGCTTGTCGAGACGGCGTTGGATTCGCGACCGATCGACCTCCGCGATGAGCGCAGTCGCTTCGTTCATTGTCGCCGCGAGCGGCTGCGCCCCGCCCATCCCGCCCAACCCCGCGGTGACCACCAGCTTTCCGCGGAGCGAACCATTGAAATTCGTTCGCGCGACCGAGGCGAAGCATTCGAACGTTCCCTGGAGGATGCCCTGCGTGCCGATGTAGATCCACGAGCCCGCGGTCATCTGTCCGTACATGGTTAGGCCGAGGTGGTCGAGGCGGCGGAATTCATCGGAGGTGGCCCATTTCGGGACGAGGTTCGCGTTCGCGATGAGCACGCGCGGCGCGTTCTCGTGCGTTTTGAAGACGCCCACCGGCTTGCCCGACTGCACGAGCAGCGTCTCGTCGTTTTGCAGGCGCTTGAGCGTGGCGACGATCGCGTCGAAGCATTCCCAGTTGCGCGCGGCCTTCCCGCCGCCGCCGTACACGATGAGCTGCTCCGGCCGTTCGGCGACCTCCGGATCGAGGTTGTTCATCAGCATGCGCATCGCGGCTTCCTGCTGCCATCCGCGGCAGGAGATCGCGGTTCCGCGCGGCGCGCGAATCGTGCGGGTTTCGGGGATCGTGGTGCTCATGATTTGATTCTATGGTTACCGATGAGCGGTTGCCAGTTGGTTGCCGGTTGCCGGTTGCCGGTTGAGTCTCGACCTTCGTCCTCCGTTCCGTGAGAATGGGACCGCGAGTGCATCACTCGATCGCGAGCTACGAATGAGAAAGCGGAAAATCGAAAACGGCCGTGGTCCATCGGGACTCGGCGATCGGCAACCGGGAACCGTCAACCGTCAACCGGGAACCGTCAACCGTCAACCGGGCACCGTCAACCGGCAACCGGCAACCAAAAAGCAGGAGCGCGCGGCCGAGATCGTCTCGCGACTCAAGCACATGTACCCGAAAGCGAAGTGCACGCTCGATTACACGAATCCGTTCGAGCTGCTCATCGCCACGATGCTCTCCGCGCAATCGACCGACGCGCGCGTGAACATCGTCACGAAATCGCTCTTCCGCAAATATCCGGATCCACAGGCATTCGCCGACGCGACGCAGCTCGACATGGAGCGCGACGTCCGCCAGACCGGATTTTTTCGCAACAAAGCGAAAGCGGTGATCGCCGCATCCCGGGCGATCGTCGAGAAGAACGGCGGCGAAGTGCCGCGCACGATGGAGGAGTTGACCGCACTTCCGGGCGTCGGCCGGAAAACGGCGAACGTCGTGTTAGGCAACGCGTTCAAGACTCCGGCCGGCGTCGTCGTCGACACTCACGTCGCCCGCGTTTCCGGCCGCCTCGGCCTGACATCGAATTCCGATCCGGTGAAGATCGAAGAAGATCTGATGAAACTGATCCCGCAGAAGGAGTGGACGCCGTTCTCGCACCGGCTGATTCAGCACGGCCGCGAGATTTGCATTGCGCGCAAACCGAAATGCCGGGAATGCCGGCTGAACGATTTGTGCCCGAGCGCCGAGGAGCCCGCGGAGTAGGGCACGGCTGCGCTGTGCCGCACCCGGGGTTCGGCAGCGCGCAGCGCCGCCCTACGGCGGATCGATCGTGTGCAGCGGCGTCCACGGCCCGCAGCGTGCGATGCGCCACGCCGTTTTCGCGCCGCCGATGACGAGGCCGTATTTACGGATCGATTCGCGGCCGTAATACGAGCACGTCGGCTCGAAGCGGCACTCCACGACGCCTTTGAGATGCGGCGAGACGTGCGCGCGATACTCGTCGATCGCGAAGAGCGCCGGCTGCGTCCCGAACAGCTGCGCCGCGACGAGCAGAAGCAGGACTACGATCGTTCCGCGGACTTTGCCTCGTCCCATAATGCGTCCATCTGTTCGAGCGTGAGCTGATCGAGATTGCGCCCATCGGCGCGCACGGAGCGCTCCATGGATTCGAAGCGCTGCGCGAATTTCCGGTTCGCCGACTGCAGCGCCTCCTCGGCATTCACATCGAGCTTGCGCGCGATGTTGGCAATCGAAAACAGAAGATCGCCGATCTCTTCGTGAATGTGCTGCGGATCGTTTCCATCGACCGCCTCGCGAAGCTCGCGGACCTCTTCATCGATCTTCGCGAAGACGTCCGATGCCCGGCGCCAGTCGAATCCGACGCGCGCCGCTTTTTCGGTCAGGCGCGATGCTTTCAGGAGCGCCGGCAGCGACTGCGGCACCCCGGCGAGAACGCTCTTGTTTTCCGCCTTCCGCTCCTCGTTCTTCAGTTTCTCCCAGTTGACGAGGACCTGTTCGGCGTCGTTCGCTTCGACATCGCCGAAGACATGCGGATGCCGCCGCACGAGTTTGTTATAGATCGCGGCGATCACGTCATCGATGTCGAACGAGCGTTCCTCGCGCGCGATTTCGGCCGCGAAAACGGCCTGCAGAAGGAAATCGCCGAGCTCTTCCATGAGCGCGGCGCGGTCCTCGTTGTCGATCGCCTCGACGACTTCGTACGCCTCTTCGACGATGAATGGCTTGAGCGTGGCAAGGGTCTGCTCGCGGTCCCAGGGACATCCGCCGGGGCCGCGAAGCGTGGTCATCAGCGCGACCAATTCCGCGAAGGAGCGTTTGGCCATCGCCCCGCATTGTAGTGTTAGCATCGATGCTCTGCAGGGTCGATGACCATCCCCATCCATCCGCCGCAACGGCCACAGCCGTGGAGCCCCGAGGAGCGGTATCGCTTTCTGTCGGCGATTCTCGAGTCGTTCGCGGGAACGCTCGATCTCGACGAGGTTCTGCGGCGGATCGTCAACATCACTCTCGAGCAATTCGGCGCCGACCGCGTCCTTCTGATCCATCCGGTCACGGAGGAGGATGGCGCGTCGACCGTGCGTTACGCGGTCCATGCGCCGCGCGTACCGGCCGGGTTTGAGACCGGCATGCCGCTGCAGCTGTCGCGGCGGGGGATCGCCCGCGCTCTGCAGACTCCGTCGCCTGTCGTGCTGGACGAGACCGATCCCGACATCGACATCGAAATGTGGAAGCGGTTCTCGATTCGCTCGGCGCTCATGCAGATTCTGCGGCCGGGCGACAGCGAGCCCTGGGCGTTCGTCCTGCATCAGAGCAGCGACCGCCGGAAGTGGACGGACGAGGAGATTTCGCTGTTCGCCGAGATCGGCCGCTACGCCACGCTGGCTCTCAACAACACGTTGCTGCACGCGCGCGCCGTTCGCGAAATCGCGAAGGCGAGCGCGATCCTCGATCAGATCCCCGAGCCCGCCGCGATTTACGACGAGAGCGGCAAGCTCGAGCGGATGAACGCCGCCGCGCTTCGCGAGGCCTCGCAGCTCCTCGGCTCCGCCGAACCGGAGGGCCGTTTGCGTCTGGCGCAACATCGTTACATCGACGGCGCCGGCATCGACAGGGACGATCTTCCATCGATGCGCGCGCTTCGCGGTGAAGAGGTCGATGCCGACTACGTCGTGCGCGATGCGAAGTCGAACGAAGACCGCATCGTCAACATGAAAGCGGCGGCGATCCGCGACGCGGCCGGCAACATCATCGGCTCCGTCGTCCTTTCGCGCGACATCACCGAGGAGCGGCAGAACGCGGAACGCGAGCAGGTGCGGCGGCGCCGCGCCGAAGCGCTCGCGAATCTTGCGCTCGATCCGCTGATCCTGCAGACGAATTTCGAGGATCTCGACGGTCCCGCCCAACGCATCGCGCACGCACTCGGCGGGACGGTTCGCCTCTACCTCTACCGGCCGTCCGGTCTTCTCGAGCTGGCCGGGTATTGCGGCACGCCGGAGACCGAAGAATTCCGCGAGTACTTTGCGCGCAGTCCCTACCGGCCGGGCGAAGGTCTGATCGGTACCGCGTTCCAGATCGGCCGGCCGCTGTTTTTCTACGACATTCGCGGAAACGACATTCTCGATTTCGCGCGCGATGACGAGGAGCGCGCGGTGAAGTCGACGATGCGCGAGCGCAGCCTGATCGCCGCACCGATCGAGTCGTACGGCGATCGCGTCGGCTCGCTCGTCGTCTCGCAATCCGATCCGCGCCGGAAGTTCGACGCCGAAGATCTCGAATTCGCCCAGGCGGTGGCGGAGCGCATCGGCTCCGCGGCGCACATTCACCGGCTGACGCGCATGTCGCTGGACGGTCATCGTGCCGCCGAAGACCTGGCGCGGCGCGAGGTTGACGCGCGCGTGCGCTTCGAAGCGGTGCTCGAGACGGCGCCGATCGGAATCGCCGCGATCTCGCCCGACGAGCTGCGGTTCGAACTCGCCAACGCCCGCTTCACCGATTTCGCGCAGCAGTTCGGAAAGATCTCCGCCGACACGCGTCTGCTGGGACTGCGCGTCGACGAGGTCATTCCCGATCTCGACGCCGTGGTGCGCCACGCGGCCGAATCGGGCGACACGCGCATCGACGAAGAGCTGGAAGTGCGCGCCGGCTCGCGGTCGCGCTACATCAACCGGATCGTGTCGGCGGTGCGCGGCCGATTTTCCGGAACGACGCAGAGCATCACCGTGCTCGTGCAGGACGTCACCGATCAGGTCAGCGAAGAGCGCGTGAGCCGCGATCGCGAGTCACGCCGCCGCCGTCACGCGGAGTGTCTCGCCAAGATCGGGATCGAAACCGTGACGCTCGAGCCGGCGCTCGAGCAGCTCGATGAGCCCGCCCGGCGCATCGCCGAGGCGATCGGCGGCTCCGCGTTGATCTATCTCTACTCACGGAGCACCGGTGAGCTGCACATGGTCGGCATGCATTCGCCGCTCGCGGCCGTTCATCGCTTCCGCGAATACCTCGCGCGCAATCCGTATCACGCCGGCGAAGGCATTCCGGGGACGGTGTTCCAGATCGGGCGTCCGCTCTTTTTCTCCGACGTTCGCGG
>DATIZY010000361.1:0-9416 GCA_035516895.1 Thermoanaerobaculia bacterium
GGCCCGGCGCTTCGCCTTCAAGTCCTCGAGCAAACGGTTGATTCTGTCATCACGCTCGAGGAGATCGAATTTCTGCTCCACGTCCTCCGCTGCGAGCTCTGCCGTGGCGACGCTCACTGCCTCGGCCGAATGCACTTTGCGCCGCATGCGGTCGAAGGTCGCGGAATTCCGGTCCGATTGAATGGCCATACTCGCCTCCGCCGCTTTGCGCACGGCGCGCGACCGCCGGTGCTGCGCGATCAGGAGATCGCATTTGGCGCGCGCCTCGCCGAGCTTGTCCTCGAGCTTGCGATAGGCGTTGCGCAGCGCTTCGACTTGCGTCTTCTGATCGGCGAGCTGTTCGTCGAGCGCGGCGCCGATCTGCCGGCACGAGTCGGCGCGCTCGAGGGCCGCGCGCGCGAGAGCGTCGTCCTTCTTGTCGACCGCCAGCTCCGCTTTGCGCATCCACTCGGCGATCTTCGCCTCGTTGTCCTTCTGTTTCTTCGTCAGGAGATGCTCGTCGGCGATCGCGATCGCCACCTGCGTCTTCACCTGGATCAGCTGGTTCTCCATGTCCAGGATCACCTGTTTGAGCATCTTTTCCGGATCTTCCGCCTTGTCGATCAGATCGTTGAGGTTCGCGCGGACGAGAGCCGATACACGTTCCATGAGTCCCATGATTTCCTCCAATTCAAACCTGCGGCTGTTTGACCGGGAGCTTCGGCTCTTGCGGCGTGACAACCGTTTTCTCTGATTTCTCGCCAATCGTGCGGACGCGCGAGAGCAGCTCGGACATCTGCATGCCCGACAGCGCTTCGAACAGCGCCGGCACCTGCGCGGCCATCTTGGCCATGTCGCCGGTGATCTTGTGCGCGCCCGCGGCGTCGCCGTCGCCGGTCGAGACGATTGTGATCCTGTCGACCTGCGAGAGCGGGGCGGACATCGCCCTGACCACTTCCGGCAGTCCGGTGATCAGCTTGTCGACCACCGCGGCCTGGTTCCACTCCTGATACGCCTCGGCCTTGACGTTCATGGCCTTCGCTTCGGCCTCGCCCTTCTTGAAGATGATTTCGGCTTCGGCCTCGCCTTGCGCGCGCGTGGCGGCGGCACGGCCTTCGGCCTCGGACATGAGGCGCTGACGTTCGGCGTTCGCGAGGGTCTCGATGCGCTGACGATCGATCTCCGCCTGTTTGAGCACCGTGGCGATGAGCTCCTTCTCTCGGCGGGCGATCTCGGCCTCCTGCACCTTCACCTGCTCCTGTTTTTCGATCTGCTGCACGCGCACGGCTTCGGCGACGACCTGCTGCTGCATGACGTTGGTCTGGATCTCGTACGCCTTGTCGGCCTGCGCCTGCTGCTTCTTGATGCCTTCCATGTACTGCGCGCGCTTGACTTCGAGCTCGCGCTGCGCGTCGGCCTGTTTGGCGAGCGAGGCGGTCTCCGCTTCGACGCGCTCCTGATCGGCTTTCGCTTTCGCGATCGCCGCTTCGCGCTGCGCCTGCGCGCGCTTGATGGCGGTGTCGCGCTCCGCTTCCGCGGCGGCGACGTCGGCGTCGCGCTTGATGCGCGCGATGTCGGGACGGCCCATGTTCGTGATGTATTCGTTCTGGTCTTTGACTTCCTTGATCGTGAACGACACGACCTCGAGGCCCATCTTCGTCATGTCTTCCGCGCACGTGGAGCGCATGCGATCGGCGACCATCTCCGGCTCCTTGACGATCTCCTCGACGGTGAGCTGGCCGATGATGCCGCGCAGATGACCTTCCATCACGAGACGAATCAGGTCCTCGCGCATGCGCGGTTCCTTCGTCAGGAACTGCTCGGCCGCGGTGTGAATCGACTCGTTGTCCGATTTCACTTTGATCTGCGCGACCGCTTCGACGGTGACGGCGACGCCCTGCTTCGTGTACATGTCCTGCTTCGGCGCGACGTCGAACGACATCAGCTCGAGGGAGAGCTCGTGCGCCATCTCGACCAGCGGCACGATCACGGTGCCTCTCCCCTTCACCACGCGCGTGCCGCGGAACCCGTAGACGATGAGTGCCTGGTTCGGCCCGACTTTTCGAAAGCAAGCCGTGACCACCGACATCATGAAGATGAAGGCGAGAACGGCTCCTGCTGCAATCACGAACGGCAGTGGTAGACCAAACATGGACTTCCTCCTTTAGCTGAGCGACTGCTTTTGACTGTCCCATCTGCGGACGTATGCGATTCCCTTGTCGTAGCGCATGACCACCACCTCCGCCCCGCGGTCGATCGCGCGGCCGTCTTCGCTGCGCGCGCCGCAGCTGCGCCGTGTTCCTTCCTGCGAGTAGATGAGCTCCCCCGTCCCGCCGTCCCGGATCGGCATGCTGATGTGGCCCAGCGTGCCGGTCATGTCGAAGTCGGCATCGACGAGCGGCGACTCCTGCATCGACAGCACGCGCGCGAGATACGCGTACATCAGCGCGCCGCCGATCAGACCGACCAACGTGGCCACGAGCAGCGCGAAACCCACCGCGTTGCTTCGGTAATGCGTGAAGAGATATCCGGCCGCGCCGAACCAGGTGACGAAGATGACGATCGAGGTCGCGTTGAACGGCGCCGGCAGATGAAACGAGCCGAGGTGGATGTGCAGCGGGACGTGAAGATGCAGATGGCCGCCGAACACGAACGACACGACGGTCAGCAGCAGCCCCGCGAGAAAACAGGTCAGATAGAACGTCTCCCAGTTCACGCAAGCACCTCCAGGAGTCGATCGACGAGATCCGGCGTCTCGAGAATCGCCCCGACGAGCTCGAGACAGCGGCGCGTGTCGGGATGCTTCGCCAGCTTCAGCAGCGCGTCTCGCACGGGCTCGTCGCGGTGAAACTGCTCGGCGCCGCTGATCAGCCACAGATCGAGGTTGTCCTCCAGCGCGCGGACGTCGGACGTCAGCTCGGTATGAAACCCCTCGGGATCATCGACGAGAAACCCCGGATGGACTTTGAAGAAGCGCGCGAGCGCCATTCGCGTCGTGTTGGTCAGATGAGGCCGCGTCCCGCGCTCGATCTGCGACAGATACGACTGGCTGATGTTCACGCCAGCTTCGCGTTTGATCGCCTTCGCCAGATCGCTCTGCGTCATGTCGCCGTCGAGCCCGCGGAGGCGTCCTTCGACGGTTCGGAGGAAGCGGATTTTTTCACCAAGGGTCATAACGGATTGCAATAAACAAATTGCAATCCGTAATGACAATTGTCAAGGTCTGAAAACGGAAAATCGAAGTGTTCGGGCACGGCTGCGCCGTGCCGAACCCCGGAATTCGCCGCGAGCGACAACCGGACGGCGGGATTTTTTGGGGGCGCGCGAGCGGAAAGCACGATTCGGCGGGCGGAGAACCTTTCGTGACACTGCGTCAAATCGTGTAGGGCACGGCTGCGCCGTGCCGCACCGCGGAATTCGGCGCTAGCGGCAATGTGCGTGCGGCAACCCGAATTCGGCGGGAGATTTTGAATGCGATACGTGCGTGCCGAAGCCCGCAATTCGGCGCGGCGCAGCCGCGCCCTACACGAGGGGGATTTTGGGGCGTGCGTCGCGACGACGCAGAATTCGGCGCGAGATCTTGAATGCGATACGTGCGTGCCGAAGCCCGGAATTCGGCGCGGCGCAGCCGCGCCCTACACTGCCTGCACGATCTCCTCGCGCAAGCCCTTCCACTTGCGCAGGTATTCGCGGCGGTCGTTGTTGTACTTGTGGACGAGCTCGTTGTACTCCTCCATCCGTCCCTGCCGCTCGTACAGCTTCCTGGGCTGCAGATAGTCGTGATCGTCGATCCCCGGCACTTCAGTCGCGATCATGTAGCCGAAGTCCGCATCCTTCGCCCACTGGATCGTTCCCTCGGCGATCGCTTTGACCACGGCCGAGGAGTGCTGGATGCGGACTTTCTTGGAGCGATCGTCTTTCTCCGTGCCCCCGATGCGGCCGGTGTTCATCAGGTAAACCTCCATCGGGCTGCCACGCAGCAGCTCGAGGAAGCGATTGCCCTGCATCGCATGAAGCAGCGGGAAGAACGGATTCGTACCCGGAACGCGCAGCGATTTGCCCGCCTCCGCCGCCCCACCCGCGCTCGTCCCTTTCGTTTCGCCGAGCATGAAATACGCGGCGGCTTGCGCTCCTTCGAGCTTCGCCACCGCCGGGATGATGTTTTCGTTGCGGTTGAGGATCAGCAGGAAGTCGGCTTTCTTGATCTCGCGCGCGTCGCCGGCGCCGGCGATGTCCGACATCCGGATCACTGCGCGTCCGTTCTGCGTGTACGACGTGTCGAAGTAATCGATCTTGCCGCTGCCGTTCTGCGAAACATTTTCGAGATAGGCGTGCGGCGACGCGCAGGCGCGATAAATCGTCGGCTCGTCGTTCTCGTTGAGGCCGAACGTCTTCGCGAAGCAGCCATTCTCGGTCGCGTAGACTTTCCCTCCGGGCATCAGCGCGACGAAGTCGTCCTGCACCGGCGATGAGTTGTTCTGCTTCGTGAAGGTGGTCGTCGTTTTTCCGGTCCCCGAAAGGCCGACGATCAATCCGACGCGATTGCGGCCACCCACGGGAATCACTTTGCAGCCCGAATGGAGAGCCAGTCCGCCGCGCTCGTAGACGAGCTTGTTCCACATGCGCAGCCCGCCCTTCTTCGACTCGCCGAAGTAGTCCGAGTGGAAGACGCGCGTGACGTAGTTCTCCAGATCGACGGCGATGAGCCGATCCTCCGGGTACCCTTCGGCCTTCAGATTCGGCGTGTAGATCACCGTGAGCTTCGGCTCGAACGACTCGAGCTCCGCGGCTGTCGCCGGGTAGTACAGGATCTGCTGCATCCCCGCGATGTTCGCGTTCGACTTCTCCATGATCAGCCGCGCCGGCACTCGGAAGTGCGGATCGTTGCCGATGTAGCCGTTGATCACGAGCATCTCGCGGCCGCGGATGTAATCGTTCTGCAGCTTCGCGATGCGCTCGTACTCCGCGCGCGTGATCGTCTGATCCGAATGTTCCTCGGGGCGGTCGGTGGCGATGAAGGTCGAAAGCTTCGATCGCGAGACGACCCGCGTGGCCACGTTCACATTTCCGAACTCCGTCTTCCGGCAGTTCGGCATCTCCTCGGTAAAGCTCCGGAGATCGTGCGGCGAGGGGTTCCAGATGGATTTTTTCGGCTGGACAGGGAGCGTCTTTGCAGGCGTCAAAATCTCTGTCATGGCAGTCTCCGAATTCTATAGCATGCGATAGTCTTGCCCAATGACTGAGCTCGCCTCGACCACTCTCGAAGCCATCCGCGTGCGCGTGACCCGCGTTCTGCCCGCGCAAGTGCGCAAGGCGCTCGACACTCTCGACGAGGACCAGATCTGGTGGCGGCCGAACGAGAAATCGAACTCCGTCGGCAATCTCGTCCTGCACCTCTCCGGGTCACTGAATCTTTATTTGAACCGTCTGATCGGCGGCTTTCCGTATCAGCGCGACCGCGACGCGGAATTCGCCGAGCGCCGGCAGATCCCGAAGGCCGAGCTGCTGCGGATCTTCGACGACATGCTCAGCAAGGCCGAGCAGTCGTTCGCAAAAGTCGGCGACCTGATGGCGCCGGCGACCGATCCCGAGAAAGACGATTTCGTGATCGAGGACCTCATCGGCATCCTCACCCACGTTTCGACGCACACCGGACAGATCCTCTGGATCACGAAGATGCTGCGAGAAGGTTCGCTCAATGAGGTCTGGATGAAAGCGCACAAACACGAGGGAGGCTGGAGAAAACGATGATCGGCGCGGCGCTGCTCTTCACGTTGTTTGGAGCCACGGCGTTCGGTGCCCCGGCGTTTGCCCCAGCCTATGGAGCCCCGGCGTTTGAAGCCCCAGCCCATGGAGCCCCGGCTTTAGCCGGGTCGGGACCGGCTGACGCGTTGGGACCGGCTGAAGCCGGTGCTCCACGGTACGAGGTCTACGCAATCCGCTACGCGACGGTTCCCGATTTCCCGGTCTCCGATCTGATCTCGGGCGTCGACAAATCGCGCAAGACCGACATCGCCATGATGGTCTGGCTCGTCCGCGGCGGCGGCCACAACATCCTCGTGGACACCGGCTTCTACCGGCCGCAGTTTTTCAAGAGCTGGAACGTCAAGGACTTTGTCAGGCCGGACGAAGCGGTCGCGCGCGCCGGCGTGAAGCCCGACGAGATCACCGATGTGATCCTCACCCACGCGCATTGGGACCACGCCGACGGCGCGGACCTCTTCCCGAAGGCGCAGATCTGGATTCAGAAGGACGAATACACGTACTACACCGGCGAGGCGTGGCAGCGCGGCGGAAAGCATGGCGGCATCGAGCCGGACGACGTCGAGTATCTGCTGAAGGCGAACCTCGCCGGTCGATTGCATCTCGTCGATGGTGACGCCGAGATTCTTCCCGGCATCCGCGTCTATATCGGCGGCCGGCACACGTGGCAATCGCAATACGTGAGCGCCCCGACTCGCTCCGGAACCGTCGTCCTCGCATCGGACAACATGTACCTCTACGAAAATCTCGACAAGCATCTGCCGATCGCGCAGACGTTCGACGCTGCTTCGAATCTTCGCGCGCAGGATCGGATGAAAACGATCGCCTCGAAGCCGGAGCTGATCATTCCGGGTCACGATCCTGCGGTGATGACCCGTTTCCCCAAAGTCGCCGACGGCGTGGTGCGGATCGATTGAGAATCGCGGTCGTCGGCATCGGCGGAGTCGGCGGTTATTTCGGCGGCAAGCTCGCCCAAGCGGGCGTCGACACGATTTTCATCGCGCGCGGCGCGACGCTCGAGGCCCTGCGCAAGCGAGGGCTGCGCGTCGACAGCATCAACGGCGATTTCACCGTCGATCGGGTAAACGCGACAGACGACCCCGCCGGTGTCGGACCGGTCGACGCGGTCATCTTCGCGACGAAAGCCTGGCAGATTCCCGAGGCGGCGCAGAACGCGAAGGCGCTGATCGGCAAGGACACGATCGCGGTGCCGCTCGAGAACGGCATGGAAGCGCCCGATCAGCTCAGCGCCGTGTTCGGGCGCGAGCACGTGTTAGGCGGACTTTGCGGGATCGTCAGCTTCATCGTCGCGCCGGGACACATCAAACACGCCGCGATCGATCCGTTCGTGATGTTCGGTGAGCTCGACAACTCGAAATCGGATCGCGCCGAGCGGCTGCGCGAAACCTTCGAGCGTGCCGGCATCAAAGCCGACATTCCCGCGGACATCCATCGCTCGATGTGGTCGAAGTTTCTCTTCATCGCGCCGATGAGCGCGATCGGCGCGCTGACGCGCGTCCCCATCGGCGTCTGGCGCGCCATTCCCGAGACCCGCGAGATCGCAATTCGCGCCCTGCGCGAGATGACCGCCGTCGCCGCCGCGCGCGGCGCCAGCCTGCCCGGCGATGCCGTCGATCGCACGCTCGAGCGCTACGATGCGATGGCGCCAGACTCCACCTCGTCGCTGCAGCGCGACATCATGGAAGGCAAGCCGTCGGAGCTCGAAGCGCAGGCGGGCGCGATCGTCCGCATGGCCCGTGCCTCGCGAGTGGAAACGCCGGTCTGCGACATGCTCTACGGGCTGCTGCTGCCGCAGGAACGAAAGGTTCGCGGTAGTATGTCCGGCCGATGACGAAGCCGAACGCTGGCCGGGCTCTCAGCCCGGCCGGGCCGGCGAAGAGCCGGTCCCACATCCATCCGTCGCTGGCCGAGGCGAAGCGCGTCCTCGAGGTCGAGGCGGCCGCGATCCTCGGCCTCATCGACCATCTCGACAACTCGTTCGTCGACGTCGTGGAGTTGATCAACGCTTCCCTGGGCCGCGTCGTGACCATGGGCCTCGGCAAGTCGGGCATCATCTGCAAGAAGATCAGCGCAACTCTTGCGTCGACCGGAACGCCGTCGTTCTTCCTCCATCCCGCCGAGGCGATTCACGGCGACCTCGGCATGATCGTGCGCGGCGATGTCGTCCTCGCGGTCTCCAACTCGGGCGAGACCGAGGAGCTCGTGAGACTGCTGCCGAGCATCAAGCGGATCGGCGCCGAGCTCGTGTCGATCACCGGCAATCCGAATTCGACGATCGCAAAGGGCTCCGACTATCACCTCTCGGCCGCGATTTCGAAGGAAGCGTGTCCGCTCGGGCTCGCGCCGACCGCATCGACGACCGCGACGCTCGCGTTAGGCGACGCGCTGGCGATGGCGCTTCTGCTCCGCAAGGGTTTTCGCGAAGAGGATTTCGCGTTCCTCCATCCGGGTGGAAAGCTCGGCAAGCGATTTCTTCGCGTTCGCGATCTGATGCACAGCGGCGATCAGGTGCCGATCGTCGATCTCAGGACGTCGATGCACGATGTCATCTACGAAATGACGAACAAAGGATTCGGCGTGACGGCCGTGGTACACGACGGCAACGTCCTCGACGGCGTGATCACCGATGGCGATCTGCGGCGGCTGCTGCAGCACGACGAGGAGATTCTGAAGAAGACCGCTGCGGACTGCGTGAAGAAGAATCCGATCACGATCGATGGCAGCGAGCTCGCGTCGGCCGCGCTGCAGCTTCTCGAGCAGCGAAAGATCACGTCGCTCTTCATCACCGACGCAGACCGCCGCATCGAAGGAATCATTCACCTCCACGACCTGTGGGGGCTGGAGCTCTTTTGATGGTGCCCGGCTCGCAGGTGGTCCTGCGATTTCGCGACGGCCGTACAAAGCGCGCGACGCTGGTGAACGCCGATCTCGACCGCGAAGTGGTGCACGTCGAAGAGAACGGCGCGAAGAGCGAAGTGCCGTTCGCGAACCTCAAAGCGGTATTTTTTCCGTCGGGCGCCGATGCGCAGCCGGCGGAAGCGGTGCAAGGCAGCCAGCTTGCAGTCGAATTCGCCGACGGCGAAGTGATTCGGGGAATCGCGCAATACAACCCCGAACGCAACGGATTTTTTCTCTATCCGCTCGACCGGAGCAAAAACGACCGGATCTTTGTTGTGAACTCCGCGATCATGTCGATCGAAGTCGAAAAACTTTAAAAGGGCGCCGCTTCGCGGCGCGTTGTCCGTTGTCTGTTGTCCGTAGGGCGGGGACAACAGAGAACAGACAACAGACAACAAATCGAATGCAAAAATCGCTGGTCGTGCTCGCTCTCGTTCTCACCGCAGCCGCGGCGTACCCGTCCGCAATCGACCAGGCCGCGGCGGCGATGGCCGGAACGGAGGCGGCGTTCACGCAGCGGTTCACTCCGAAAGGCTTCACGAACAGCCAGGTCGAAAGCGGCACGGTCATCTTCGGCACGCTGCCGATGATGCGCTGGACCTACACAACGCCAGAGGAAAAGGTGTTCGTGTTCGACGGGACGAATTCGTGGTTCTACGTCGCCGCGGACAAGCAGGTCACCACGGCGACGATCGACGATCGCCGGCGCGGCGAGCTGCCATTCCTGCTGATCGGCGATCCCGCCGCGCGCGAGC
>DATIZY010000362.1:0-24389 GCA_035516895.1 Thermoanaerobaculia bacterium
AAATGTATTCGGAGCAGTATCGCCAGATGTGGGGGGAGATCCTCGCCGGCCGCAGCACGCGCATGGAGTACATCAACCGCACCGCCACCGGGTCACGCGTCCGCGTCATCTCCTCCATCAGCCCCCTGTTCGCCGAAGACGGACAGGTCAGCGGTTTCGTTTGCATCCAGGAGGACGTGACGCTTCGCCGGGCGGCGGAAGACGAGCAGCACCTCCTGGAAGAGCGCATGGATCATCTGACGAGAATCGAGGCGCTCGGCACACTCGCCGGCGGCATCGCACACGATTTCAACAACATCCTGTCGATCATCCTCTCGCACACCACCGTGATCGAACGCTCACGCGGCGATCAGCAACGGATCGAGAAGGCCATCCGCACGGTCAAGCAGGCAGTGGAGCGCGGATCCGCGCTCTCGAAACAGGTCCTCACGTTCGCGCGACGCACGGACCGGCAGGTGCAGTCTCTCGACATCGCGACCGTGCTTCGCGAAATTCATATGATGATCGCCGAAACGCTCCCGCGCAGTATCCACATCGCTGTGGAGATCGATCCCGATCTCCCTCGCATCCTCGGCGACTCCGGACAGATCCATCAGGCTCTGCTCAACCTCTGCGTCAACGCGCGCGACGCGATGCCGGCCGGCGGGAATCTGACCATCAGAGCCCGCCTAACAACCCATCAGGAAGCAACGGAACCCACCGCCGCCTCCCGTCAGTTCCTCTGCGTTTCCGTCGCGGACACCGGCGTCGGCATCCCCGCGGACGCGCAGGAGCATTTGTTCGAACCGTTCTTCACGACAAAGGAAAAGGGCAAAGGAACCGGTCTCGGCCTGTCCGTCGTCTTCGGCGTCGTCCGCGCGCATGGCGGGTTCATTGAGGTGGAGAGCGTCCCCGGACAGGGCACCGAGTTTCGCATCTACCTGCCACCGTCCAGTTAGCGGACGCCAGCCTGAGAAACGAACGCGTCCTGCTGCCAGCGAGAGGTCCTTCCCTTTCAGCTCAATGACTTACATGGAGGAGATGCTGGAATGTCCCTTGCCTTGATGGAATCCCATGCTTGGAAGAATTTCTCGCACCCTTCTTCTTGCGGCGCTGGTCATTTACTCCTCACCTCTCATCGCCGCTTCGAGCGCGTCTTCATTGAACGTTTCCGTTGAGGTCGTTGCGCGCACGCTCGTGACGCTCGATCGCGCGCCCGAGTCGATCGAAATCACGACCGAGGATGCAGCGCGAGGCTACGTCGACGTGCCGCAAGCGGTTTTCTTCCGTATCCGCAGCAATGCCAGCAATGGATACGCGCTCGAGTTCGAGCCGATGCGCTATCCGTTCACCCAGGCGGAAATCCGCTGGGGCAACTCCGGAGCGACTGTCGGCACCGACGGAGCCTGGATCGCACATGGTTACGACACCGGCACGACGACGGGAAGTCTCGACGTCCGATTGATGCTCACGCCCGGCGTCCCGGCTGGAAGCTATTCCTGGCCGGTCCAGTTCGACGCAATCTCGAGATAAGGACGCGATCAGCCGGACGATCGTCCGAAAAGCCTTCCCACGCCGGCCGTCAACGCCATCGCTACCGCCCCCCAGAACGCGACGCGCGCCATCCCGATCCACGGCGACGCGCCGCCGGCGCGTGCAGCGAGCGCGCCGAGTCCCGCCAGACAGACCAGCGAAACGACCGCCACGATGATCGAAACGTGCGTCATCGGTGCGAACACCACCGTCAGAATCGGCAGCGCCGCGCCGCCGGCGAACGTCGCCGCTGACGCAAGCGCGGCCTGCAGCGGCTTCGCCGTCAGCTGCTCCGTAATGCCGAGCTCATCGCGGGCATGGGCTGCGAGCGCATCGTGCGCCATCAGCTGCTTCGCCACCTCCTGCGCGACATCGGGCGCGACGCCGCGATGCACATAAATTCCGGCGAGCTCCTTCTCCTCGGCTTCGGGCATCGTCGCCAGCTCTTCGCGCTCGCGCGCGAGGTCCGCCTGCTCGGTGTCCTCCTGCGAGCTGACGGAAACGTATTCGCCTGCAGCCATCGAGAGCGATCCGGCGACGAGCCCGGCGATGCCGGCGAGCAGAATCTCGGGGCGTGCTGTGTTCGCCGCTCCCACACCGACGACGAGGCTCGCCGTCGACAGAATCCCGTCGTTGGCACCGAGGACTGCGGCGCGCAGCCAGCCGATGCGGCCGGTCCGGTGATGCTCGCGGTGAGTCGCCCGTCGTGAGCGCATGCGGGATGATAGTTGCATTCCATCGATGTCGTGAACGGCGCTGAAGAGCTGAGCCGCGAGTTGCGCACCGAATCGACGCCCGGACTGCGGCGGCGCCGCGGCATCGTCAGCCTGTCGCTCACTGCATCGGCGGCGATGGGCGTCATCGCGCTTTACCAGACCGGCATCATCCGACATCTTCCCGAGCCGCCATCGGAGCTTTTCGACGCCGATCGCATCGACGGATCGGCTGAGGCCTACGAGCGCTTCTCCGTACCCGACTCGCTCCTCGGCCTCGGCAGCTACGCCGCGACGGCGGGACTCGCGGCGATGGGCGGGCGCGATCGCGCGCGATGGATCTCGCTCGCGCTCGCGGGCAAAGTCGCATTCGACGCAGCGAACGCCGTGCGCCTGACCGTCGTGCAGTGGAAACACTTTCGGTCGTGGTGCTTCTGGTGCCTCATCGCCGCCGGCGCGACGTTCGCGATGGTGCCGCTCGTCATTCCGGAAGCGATCGAAGCAGTCCGGCCTCACACGTCCCGTCAATGACACGCTGACCGGCAGCGTTCTCGATCCACGATTCGATCTCCAGCCGGTGCTTGTGGCGATCGATCGACCGCACGACGAAATGCGCCGTCACCGTCTCGCCGATGTGCACCGGCAGAAGAAATCGAATCGTCTGCGATCGATAGATCGCGCCCGTGCCCGGCAACAGCATGCCGACCATCGTCGAGAGGATCGACGCGGTGAGCATGCCGTGCAGCACGCGGCGGCCGAACGGCGTGCGCGAGGCGAACTCCTCGTCGACGTGCAGCGGGTTCGTATCGCCCGTGATCTCGACGAAGCGCTTCACATCGTCCTCGGTGAACGTCTTCGTGAACGTCACGTGCTGTCCGGCGTGAAAGTCGTCGATCGTCGCGGTCACAATTTCGGCAGAATCGATTTGAGCCGCGCCCACGATTCGTCGCGCGCTTTTTTGTTCGCAGCGTAGCGAGCGTCGTCGGACGGCGGCGCATCGCCGGCGCGCATGAAGCCGTGACCCGCGCCGGCGTACGTGACCGGCTCGAATTTCTTGTCCGCGGCTTTCATCATCTCCTCGGTTTTAGGAACCGTAGCGCCGACACGCGCGTCGTCGCCGGCGTAGAAGCCGTAGACCGGCGCGCGAATCGCTGCGACCGCGTCGGGCGAATCGGGGCCGGTGCCATAGAAGACGAATGCGGCCGCGAGCGACGGACGATTGGTCGCAAAACGAAACGACTGTGTGCCGCCCCAGCAGAATCCTGCGACGGCGACTTTGCCGTTCGCCGCGGGCACCTTCGAGACGTAATCGGCGACGGCGTTGAGATCGGAGGTGATCTGCGCGGGCGGGAGGTCGCGAATCGCTTTGCCGATCGCGCTCTGATCCGTCAGGCCGGAGATGCCGGAGAGCAGATCGGGCGCGATGGCGATGTAGCCTGCGGCGGCGAATTCATCGCTGACCATCTGCACCCAGTCGGACATGCCGAAAATCTCGTGAATGACGACGATCGACGTCGCTTTGTCCTTCACCTCGGGATAGACGACGTAGGCGCTGATATTGCGGTCGCCGTTCTTGACGGTGACCCATTCGCGGTGACGCGGAGAACGCTCGACCGCCTGCTTAGCCCAATCCTGCGCGGTGGCGATCGGCGCGACCAGGAGGAGGAGTGCCGTAACGATTCTTCGCATGAGCCCGGAATCCTAGCACCAACCTTTCACCGAGCGGCTTGTACTTCAGGACAAGGAGAACATGTCATGAAACGCGCAGCGGCACTCTTTCCTCGATCTCAACAGCTCTTCCCGGATTGTCGCAGCGCGCTTTAACGAGGCTCTATCAGACGCTCGTGCCGGCACCGGATTCCGATCCGGTTCTCACGCAGTACGGTTGAGCGCTTCGGGGCACCTCGCGGGACCGGCGTGGGGCCGCCGGTCCCGCACTTTCGCCTGCTTCCACATCTCATTCAATGTGCACCGCAAGCACCGGCCGATTGCACTTCCTCACCACTTCCTCGGTGATCGATCCTTCGAGCGCGCGCGCCGCTCCTCTCCGGCCGTGCGTTCCCATCACGATCCAGTCGGCGTCCTTCTCTTTGGCGATGGTGAGGATCGCTTCGACGGGCGCGTCGATGACCACAATGGTTTCGACGCGCACGCTCTGCGGAACGATTTCGTCGATCTTCTGACGCAGGTAATCCGGGATCGCGTCGCGGTCCCATTCGTCGGCAAACAGCACGATCAGCTCGGCCGAGCATTCGCGAGCGAGCGTCGAGGCCTCCCGCAGCGCGACCGCGGAGACATCGGTGAAATCGGTCGGCACGAGAATTTTTCGCGGCATTCCGTAGTGCACAGCAGCACCTCCGCATCCCATTCTCGATGCCGCGCCGCGGGCTTCAATGTACATTGCACGCGACAAATGTGACGCATGCACTCATCCGCATCGAACGAACGTCACTTCTGATGGGCGATCGCCGCGTCTGGATCGATGCGTTCGAGATCGGCGCAACGGCGGTGACGAACGCCGAATGGGGCGAGTTCGAGCCTCCGCCGCTTGCCGATGATCCGCGCTTCAACGATCCCGAGCAGCCGGTCGTCGGAGTGTCGTGGTTCGACGCGGTGCGCTACTGCGAATGGCGCGGCGTGCGCCTGCCGACCGAAGCGGAATGGGAGTGCGCGGCGCGCGGAGGTCTCGAAGGCAGGCTCTATCCGTGGGGCGACGAATTACCGCCGGATGCGACCCAGCCGCTCGATCGTCCGCGCCGCGTCGCCTCTCGCGCGCCGAACGGCTATCGCCTGTACGACATGTGCGAAAACGTTCACGAGTGGTGCAGCGACTGGTTCAACGCGACGCGGCGCGCGTCGCGCGGAGGCTCCTGGCGTCATCAGATCACGGTGTCGCGATGCGACGCGCGCTCGAGCCTCCCTCCGGACTTTCGCTACAACGACTACGGATTCAGGGTCGCGCGGTCGCTCCAGGCGACGTGAACCGCGAGCACCGGCAGGTCCGTCTTCCGCAGCACTTCCACGGATCACCGCGCCTGGAAAACGCGCGCGGCGCCGCTCCGTCCGTGCGTTCCCATCACGATCCAGTCGGCGTCCTTCTCGTTCGCCGTGGTGATGATCGCGTCGACCGGAGCGTCGAGAACGACGACCGGCTCGACCGCGATGTTCTGCGGAACGATGTCGGTGATCTTCTTCCGCAGGTACGTCGTCAACGCTTCCTTCTTCTGTTCGCCCGTGAGGGCGGCGAATTTGCGGGGAAGCTCCATGTTCGGGTCGAGCGGCGGAATCATTCGATCGGCGTAGAGCACGATCAGCTCCGCCGAGCCGTCCTTTGCCAGCGCTGCCGCTTCTTTCAGCGCCGCATTCGCGACTTCGCTCAGATCCGTCGGAACGAGAATCTTCTTCGGCAGACCATAACGCATACAGCACCTCCGCCCACGACAGTGACGAAGCGGCGGAGGTGCCACAATCGAAGCTGACACGCGACGAGTGGTGACGGGTGAACGCAGAGGCGACGATTCGCGGTCAGTGCTGGTCGCGCGCCTTCGTCCGCTCCGCGCGCTCTTCCTTGATCTTCGACCACTTCGCCTTCTGCTCGTCGGTGAATGTGGCGGCGATCTTGTCTTCCTGCTCCGTGCGGAGCTTCATCATCTCGGTGCGCTGCGAGTCCATCTTCGGACGCAGCGCATCCATCTTCGCGGTGTCGTTCGCCTCGCGCGCCGCGCGGAAGTCGGCCATCGTCTTGTGATAGTCGGCGAGGAAATCGGCGTGATCGGTATCGAACTTCTTTTCCATCTCGTCGATCGTCGTCTTCTGCGCGTCGGTCAGACCGAGCTGCGCGCCGTAGCGTTCCGTGAAGGACTGCATCCGCCGCTCCTGGGCGAACAGAGCGGCCGAGAGAAACATCAGACAGACTGCAATGGCAATCTTTCGCATGCAAAGCTCTCCTTGTCTGCGTTCTACGACGGGCTCCACTGGGCGTTGAATGTCAGATCGTCACGCCGAACCGCGCGTGCATCTCCCGCCGGCCGTGAGCGGTGATCGCGAGAGCGCGGTCGTCGGGCTCACGCCGAACCCAGTTCTTCTTCAATGCGACGTTCAGAAGGGCTGCGCCGAGCGCGCCACCGATGTGAGGCCGCCGCTCGCTCCAATCGAGACAGGCGTAGGCGAAGCGGCGGCGCAGTTTGCGCGCGGCATCGACGTCGATGCCGCAGGATGCGAGCTGCGCCTCGCCCCGCGCGGTCACAGCGTATCCATCGAGCCACTCGAGGGACTTGAATCGATCGTGAATGGCGACGCCGAGGATGCCGGCGATGTGGTCATAGCAGGTGCGTGCCTGTCGCAGATGATCGGGCGTCTTCGGCACAAAAGAGCTGCGCGACTGGCCGGCAAGCTGCATCAGCGCTTCGAGCGCTCGGGCGACCCGCGGACCGTGAAGAGTGTAGTAACGGTGCTTCCCCTGGACGTGGACGCGCACGAGGCTCTCCGCCGCAAGGCGATGCAGATGCACGCTCGCCGTCGACGGACTCACTTCGGCGACCATCGCCAGCTCCGTGCTCGTCCTGGCCCGCCCATCGAGCAGCGAGGCGAGGATGCGCGCCCTTGCCGGCTCGCCGATGGCTGCCGCGACGCTGGCGACGCGGACGTCAACATTCACACTTTGATATTAAACGAAGCATGTGTGCGCGAACAAGTGCGATCATCGCGTCATGGCGAACATCGTGTGCTTCATCCGCTACCAGATCGATCCGTTCCAGCGCGAGGCGTTCCGCGAGTACGCACGCAACTGGCTCACCCTCATCCCGCGCTGCGGCGGCCGGCTCCTCGGCTACTTCCTTCCGCACGAGGGAACGAACGACGTCGCGTGGGGCGTCATCGGCTTCGAGAGCCTCGCGGCATACGAGGCCTATCGCGCGAGATTGCGTCAGGACCCGGACGCGCGCGCGAACTTCGCATTCGCGCAGGCGACGCGCTTCATCCTTCGTGAGGAGCGGACGTTTCTCGAGGCCGTCGCGGAAGACTGAAACGCTTGGGCCTCCGCTGACATCGACTCCACGAGATTTCGTCGTCGTCCCGACCGGGGGCTGCAGGAGTCGCGCGGCTCATGACTGTGCTCGCACGGGCGGGCGACGCAGACGCGACGGCTTCCGTCGAGCGGTCGCCCGCTTCCGTGCCGCATGTTCGAGATCTCGAACGCGAACGAGGCCTTGAAAGACGCCCGGGCGATCGGCGCGACTGTGCGCTGAGCGACTCGCGCGCGCCGACACCGCCCACGCGGAGCATGGACACCGACGCTTCATCGGCGCCGCTCATCGGTTGACACAGAGTACTCTGCATATTAGAGTCAATGCGGAGGGTTCGTTGGATACGGAACTCGACGGCCGGCTCGAGCTGCTCGACCGCCTCACGCGACTCGCCGCGGAAGAGACGAGCTACTGGGGATGGGCATTCCTGCTCTGGGGAGCCGGCCAGATTGCCGCGCTCTTCTGGACCGCGGCGGCGCACAACCCGAGAATCGCCTGGCCCACCGCCATGTCGATCTGCGCTGCGATCACCGTCCTCGGCGCAAACCGAACGCGCGACCGCGACCGCAAGTTGACCCCGGTCAGCCGCGCCATCCTCGCCGTCTGGAGCGCGGCGGGCATCGGCCTCTTCGTGCTCTGCACCACGGGAGGACGCAGCGGCGCGTTCCATCCGCGCGCATTCGCCCTCGCCATCCTGGCAATCCATGGCCTCGCCAATTTTGCGAGCGCGATCATTCTCCGTTGGAGACTTCAGCTCGCGGTCGCGGCGACGTGGTGGCTTGCGGCCGTCGCGGTCGCAATGACGGCGCCCGCCGCCACATTCTGGATCGTCGTGACCGCCATCCTCCTCGGCGACGGCGTCTGGGGCGCCTACCTGATCGAGCTCGAGAGGAGGCGTCGCCGAGTTGCATGACCTTCCGCAGCTCGATCCTGTCATTCACGGACAGGTACGGCTGGCAATCATGGCGATCCTGAGCAGCGTGGCAGAAGCCGATTTCACCTACCTGCGCGACCACACCGGCTGCACGGACGGAAACATCGGGGCCCATCTCCTGAAGCTCGAAGAGGCCGGTTACGTCGTAATGAGCAAGCGATTCGCCGCCCGAAAGCCGGTCACGACCTACCGGTTGTCGGCACAGGGCCGCAAGGCGTTTGCTTCCTACGTCAGGGATCTGCGACGAATTCTGGTGCACGGCGTCTGAATTTTTTTTGGCATCGACTCTGATTCTCAGAGTTCTTTGCCTGCGGAGGACATATGACGTTTCTCTTGATCCTTTTGCTCGCGGCTCAGCGCTTCGACCTCGATGTCCGCGAGGACTTCTTCACCGGTCTGCGCGGAGATCGCCAGGCCATGCAGCGCGCGATGAAGATGTGCGAGGAGCGCCTTGCAGCCTCCCCGGCCGATGCGGAGGCGCTCGTCTGGCACGGTGCCGGTCTCTACTACAGCAGCGGTGAGGCATTCAAGAAAGGCGATGCCGAGCGAGGGCGAACGCTTCAGCAGGACGGCCTGAAGGAGATGGATGACGCCGTGGCTCGCGACGGAACCATCGTGACTCTCATCCCGCGCGCAGCGGTACTCTTCTCGGCGGCTCGCCACATCCCGCAGCCCGACCGCGCCCGGGCAGCACTCACCAAGGCAATGAGCGACTTCGAGAAGGTCTACTCGATCCAGGCCCCGCAATTCGCGACGCTCCCCGCGCATTCTCGCGGCGAGCTGTTAGGCGCGCTCGCCGAGGGCTGGCTCCGCATCGGAGACCGCGATCGCTCGAAGCCGTACCTGGAGAGGATCGTCAAAGAGCTCCCGGGCACCGCATATGCGGCACAGGCGAAGGCGGCACTCGACAACAAGGGCTCGGAGCCGCCGACGCTCACGTGCCTGACGTGTCACTACGACTGAGCGGGTTCCCCTGTTCCAGACTCCCATAACCTGCAGGCACGCACGCGGCGGGGCGGAGGTTCGTCCGCGCGAGTCCGATTCGATCGTGAACCATGTCGCGTCGATGGTCATCGGAGTCTTCGAATGGTACTGGCCCGGAGATCGGCGCCAAACGAGGATCGCGTCGTCTGCCCTTCCTTCTTCGCCTCCTCGAGCGCCTGATCGGCCTTTCCCTTATGGTCAATGAGTTGACCACTTCGCCAGTCACTGTCCTTGATTCCGGCGACGAGCTGATGAAAGTCTCCTTTTCGAGGCGAGCGGCTTGCGGCGAGTGGCGCGCGGGCGAACTGAATGTCCGCTCGCTGCTTGTCGCTCGCCCGGAGCTTCAGGTTCGGGCATTCGCCGGGATGCGAGGATATCCCACCGTCGCGAGGTCATCCGCAATCTCGCTCAGCGTGGCCGGATCGTCGATCGTCGCGGGCACGTTGTAGGGACTGCCCTCCGCGATCTTCTTGATCGTGCCGCGAACGATCTTGCCGGAGCGCGTCTTCGGCAGCCGCTTCACGATCACGCTCTGCTTGAACGACGCGACCGGACCGACTTTGTCCCGCACGAGGTGAATCAGCTCGTCGATGAGCGCCTTCGGCTCGGTCTTTACGCCCGATTTGAGAACGACGAGCCCGACCGGCACCTCGCCCTTGATTTCATCCGCGACGCCGACGACCGCGCATTCCGCAACGGCCGGATGCGACGCGAGCACCTCCTCGAGCGCGCCCGTTGAAAGCCGGTGTCCGGCGACGTTGATGATGTCGTCGGTACGGCTCATGATCCATAGATATCCATCCGAATCGATGTAACCGGCATCAGCGGTCTTGTAGTAGCCGGGGAACTGCGTCAGGTACCACTTCTTGTATTCGTCGTCGGCGTTCCACATTGTCGGCAGACATCCCGGCGGCAGCGGAAGCTTGATGACGACGTTGCCGATCACTGGAGCACCGGCTTTCGCCGCTCCTTCCCGGCTGCCATCGAGATTCTCCCGGCTGAAGCCGGGGCTCCATGGAACTTCGCTTCCCCGCTCGTCGACGACGCGAATGTCGTAGCCCGGCACCGGCTTCGTGCACGAACCCGGCTTCACCGGCAGAAGCCCGAGGCCGGCGCAGTTCGCGCCGACGGGCCAGCCGGTCTCCGTCTGCCACCAGTGATCGATCACCGGCACGCCCAGCTGCGACTTCGCCCACAGCAGCGTGTCGGGATCGCAGCGCTCGCCGGCCAGAAATAGATATCTAAATTTGTCACGAGAATACTTACGAATGAACTCGCCGTTCGGATCGTCGCGCTTGATCGCGCGGAAGGCCGTCGGCGCGGTGAAGAGAACCGACACGCCGTGCTGCGTGATCACGCGCCAGAACGCGCCGGGATCGGGAGTGCCCACCGGCTTGCCTTCGTAAAGGATCGTCGTGCATCCGTGAAAGAGCGGCGCGTAGACGATGTACGAGTGGCCGACGACCCAGCCGATGTCCGACGCTGCCCAGAACACTTCGCCCGGCTCGACTCCGAAGACGTTCTTCATCGACCACTTCAGAGCGACGAGATGTCCGCCGTTGTCGCGCATGACGCCTTTCGGGTGGCCGGTCGTGCCCGACGTGTAGAGGATGTAGAGCGGATCGGTCGCGTCGACCGGAACGCAAACCGCGGCGTGCGCGTCGCGCATCACATCGTTCCAGTCGTAATACTTCGTCTGCGCGCCGGCTTCAGCCGGCCGGCCGGCTAACGCCGGTCCTACGCTGCGCTGCACCATCACGCACGCTTCCGGCTTCGACGGCGAGAGATCGATCGCTTCGTCGAGCATCGGCTTGTACGCGATCACGCGGCCCGGCTCGATGCCGCACGACGCCGACACGATCACCTTCGGCTTCGCGTCTGCGATGCGCTTGGCCAGCTCGTTCGCGGCGAACCCGCCGAAGACCACGGAGTGAATCGCGCCGATCCTCGCGCACGCCAGCATCGCCACCACCGCCTCGGGAATCATCGGCATGTAGAGGATGACGCGATCGCCTTTCGTGACGCCGAGGTTCTCGAGAGCGCCGGCGAATCGGGCGACGAGATCGCGAAGCTCGCGATACGTGAATGACTTGATCGTATTCGTCAGCGGGCTGTCGTAGACCAGTGCCGCCTGCTCGCCGCGCCCGCGCTCGACGTGGATATCCACCGCGTTGTAGCAGGTGTTCGTCACCGCGCCCGTGAACCATCGGTACAGCGGTGCGTTGGAGCGGTCGAGCACGCGCTCCCATCGGCGGAACCAGTGCACGTCTTCGGCTGCGTCCGCCCAGAAATCGTCGGGAGTGCGAATGGAGCGCTGATAGACCTCGTCGTACGTATTCGCCATGGCCTCTCCTGTTTTGGGGAAGAGTGTCCAAGGGTTTGCGCGGGCGCGCGATGCAACGCGTCACCCGTCGTTGTGCGGAGAGTCACGCGGACAAGAACAAAACGCGGGGCACGAGCCCCGCGTTTTTCGATTCTCTTCTGCGCGCCGGCCGTCAGGCACGTGCGCCGGCGGGCGCGGGACTGGCCACGGCCGCGGCTTTCTTTTCGCCGACAGGCAGAACGACTCTTCCGTACGTCTCGTTCAGCACCTGCGCGACACCGAGGTAGATGGCCGAGAAGCCACAGAGGATGCCCTCGTAGCCGGTGAAGGTCTTCAATGCGGCGTTGCCTGTGTAGTCACCCAACGCGAGCAGCCAGAACAGGACGAACAGCGTAAAGAAGACGACCTGCAGCGCGCGATTGTGCTTCAGCGTTCCAATCCAGAGGCAGAACGTGAAGAGGCCCCACATGAAGAGGTACTCGATCATTCCGGCGGGCGCGTCGGTCCAGCCCCACTTGGGCGCCAGAAGCAAAAATACGAGCGTCAGCCAGAAAAGCCCGTACGACGAGAACGCCACCGTGCCGAAGGTGTTCCCTTTCTTCCATTCCATCCAGCCGGCGAACACCTGTGCGATGCCGCCGTAGAAAATCCCCATCGCCAGAATCATGCTCGACATTCCGAACCAGCCCGCGTTGTGCATGTTCAGAAGGACGGTCGTCATTCCGAAGGCGAGGAGACCGAGAGGCGCGGGGTTCGCGGTCGTGTCGGTGATATTGATTTTGTCTGCCATAACGTCTGCCATTTCGTGATCCTCCTATGCTCGTGCCTTCATGCGGACTCGATTGCATTCGGAGCAGCGGCGCACAGGAGAGGCGCGGCACGCCGCACGAGGGTTCACCCGAGTTGGGACCAGCCCGCGGGACAGACGGAGCCGCCCGCAGGACATCGGCCAGCCATTCGGATCGGACGTGTTCATACCGACCTACACGGTGCTCGCGTTGGAGCGCGCTGTATGGATTTCCAAACCATAGTTCAAAGACGGAAGCGGGGCAACTGCCCCGCCTCCCGAAATGCGCACGGATCGAGCCGATCAGAACTTGAAGATGACGCTTGCAGCGAGCTGGTCGCCGTTGGTATTCGTTTCCGCGCCCGTCGCGGCCGCGGTCGTCAGGCGGTCGTGGACCCACTCCACGTTGAAGCCGTAAGGCCCGTTGTTGTACATCAGCGACGGAACGAGCATCACGTTCTTCACTCGGCTCTGCTTCGCGGCGAGAATGTCCTCTTTCTTCGGCTTGCCCTCGCCGGCGAAGAGGTACGCGGACCAGTTCTTGTTGAAGTTGTATCCACCCTGGACCCATGCGCCGATCTCTTTGCAATCGCAGAACTGATTGAACGCGCCGAATTGCTGCCCGATCGCTTTGCCGGTGTAGATGTTCCCTTTGAGCGACGCGGGGCCCGCCTGGAGAGTGCCGCCGAACTCCGCGGCCCATCCGGTCAGCGAATCGTTCGAGGTCTTCACTCCGACGCCGGAGAGGTCCTTCTTGTCGACGTGCCCGACGACATAGGTGCCCCAGGAATTCGCGCCGTGCTTGCCGCCGAAATCGAAGCGCGCCTCGACCTGCGGCAGCGTGGACGCCGGGCCGGCGGTCGTGGAGGTGGTCGCGTCCGTTCCGGGCGCGTTCCAGACGTTTCGGAAAACGCCGAGAGTGAATTTCGTCGACGGACTCATGTCGTGATAGACGAAGATTCCGGGGAAGCGCCAGCCGACGTCGCCCGTGCCGCCGTAGCCGAGCGGAAACGCGATGTGCGAATACGACGTCGCGACCGTTCCGAACAGCGGAGACCATGCCTGGCCGATGCGGATCGTCGTCGAGCCGCGAACGAGATCGATGTAGGCAAGGCGAAGGCGGGGAATGGCCTGGGCGTTACTGAACGCGCCCGTGCCGTTGAAGCCGCCGAAGAAATCGCCTTCGATCGTCGCGTTCAGCTTGAGACCGTTCTCGAGTTTCGGGCCATTGAAGCCAAGCGTCAGGCGCGTATTGCGGACGTCGCCGTCGAGGAGCCACCGATCGGTTTTGAGCTCCGGCGGAACCGGCCACTCGGCGTTCTGCCCGTTGCCGAAGGTGAAGCTTTGGTTCTGGAGAAATGCCGTTGCGTCAATGAACCCGTGGAACGTGAGCCCCTCGGGACTGGTAGAGACGTTTTGTGCAGAGGCGATCCCTGTGAAGGCGAGGAGGAGAGTGATGAAGAGTGATCCCGGAACACGCATTCGCGACATGTCGCGACTCCTTTCTATTACCGGGTCTTACGATGGGTCCGTACGAGACGGACGCGGGTGGGCGTTTCGATCTCTGGGTCATCCGGAGCCGCAAGCGGAGCCATGGACGATGCCACGCATGGAGCGTCTCCTTTCCTGAAGAACGTCGCGGAGAAACCTGATTTTGGACAAAGGACCGGACGAACGTTTCCAACCATAACTGCGACTGCGCCGGCGGAATCTCATCATCGCGAGCGCGGAGGAATCCGGGCGCCGGCCGTCCGGATTCCACCGTCAGAGCTCACTCTTCTTTGCCGAACTGCTTGAGGTCTTCGGGGCCTTCTTTCGTGGCCACCTTTCCGGTTCCCTGCACCTGGACGCGGATTTGCTCCACGATGTCGGGATTTGCGAGTGTGGTGATGTCGCCGGTGTCGAGTGTGTTCGAGATCGCGGCGAGAACGCGCCGCATGATCTTGCCCGAGCGCGTCTTCGGCATGTCGGGCACGATGCGAACGTTCTTCGGACGGGCGATCTTTCCGATCATGGTTTCGATCGTCGAGGTCACCGAGTCGGTGATCTCCTTCGAAGGAGCGATGCCCGGCTTCAGCGCGATGTAGATCTCGGGAACGCGTCCTTTGATGTCGTCAACCACCGGAACGACTGCCGCTTCGGCAACCTGCGGCACGGTCAGGCAGGCCGACTCGAGTTCTTTGGTTCCCAGGCGGTGTCCGGCGACATTGATGACGTCGTCGACGCGGCCGAGAATGCGGAAGTATCCGTCGGCGGCGAGCATCGCACCGTCGGCCGCAAAATACGGCCAGTCGTGCCAATCCTTGCTCTGCGAGTTCTTGTTGTATTTCGAGTAGTACTGGCGGACAAAGCGATCGCGGTCGCCCCAGACCGTCTGCATGATTCCCGGCCACGGGTTGCGGATGCAGATGTTGCCCGCCTTGCCGCTCCCCGCTTTCACCTCTTCCCCCTTCTCGTCGTAGATCACGGGGAAGATGCCCGGCACTCCCGGTCCGGCACTGCCCGGCTTCATCCGATCGAGGGCAGGCTTGGTGCTGCAGAGGAAGCCGCCGTTCTCGGTCTGCCACCAGGTGTCGACGATGACCGCTTCGCCTTTCCCGACGGTGTTGTAGTACCAGCGCCAGACTTCGGGCTCGATCGGCTCGCCGACCGTCGTCATGTGCTTGAAGTGGTATTTGTATTTCTTCGGCTCTTCGGCTCCCGCCTTGCGCAGCATGCGGATCGCCGTCGGAGAGGTGTGGAAGATGTTGACGTCAAGGCGTTCGGCGATTCGCCACACGCGTCCCGCGTCGGGGAAGGTCGGAACACCCTCGTAGATGACCGACGTCGCGGCAAGCGCGAGCGGACCGTAGACGATGTACGAATGCCCCGTGATCCATCCGATATCCGCCATGCACCAGTACGTGTCCTCGGGATGGATGTCCTGGATGTATTTCGACGTGCCGGTGACATACGCCAGGTAACCGCCGGTGCGGTGCTGACATCCCTTCGGCTTTCCAGTCGTACCGCTGGTGTACATCAAAAACAGCGGCGCCTCGGCATCCATCGGGACCGGATCGACGCGCTGGCTGCGATATTCCTTGAGCACGTCATCGACGAAGTAGTCGCGCCCCTCTTTCATCGGCGTGGCCGACTGATACTTTCCGGGATAGCGGCGCCACACGAGCACCTTATCGATCTTCTGCCCTTCCTTCTTCGCGGTGGCGACTGCGATCTCCGCGGCCGCCTTGTGGTCGATCATCTTTCCGCTGCGGTAATAGCCGTCCATGTAGATCAGAACCCGGCTTCCGGAGTCGGCGGCCCGCAGCCCGCACGCCTCGCCGCTGAATCCGCCGAACACCACGGAATGGATCACGCCGAGACGCGCGCAGGCCAGCATCGTGATCGGCAGCTCCGCCACCATGGGCATGTGGATCGTGACGCGGTCGCCTGCCTTGAGGCCGCAGAAGTCCCGCAACAGCGCGGCGAACTCGTTCACCCGCACGAACAGTTCCTGATACGTGAGCGCGACCGGATCTTCGCTCTCCGGCTCGGGGACGAAGACGATCGCCGACTTGTTGCGGTACTTCGCGAGATGGCGATCGACGCAGTTGAACGACGCGTTGATCTTGCCACCCACGAACCAGTGCCAGAACGGCGGCTCACTCGTGTCGAGGACCTTGTCCCACTTCTTGTACCACGTGAGCATCTCTGCGTATTCGCTGAAGCACTCCGGAAAGTTCTTCTCCGAAAAGCGCTCGTTGACCGAGGGGTCTTTCAGGTTGGCTTGAGCGATGAATTTCTCGGATGGGGCGTAATACTCTTCCTCTTTCCAGTGAACCGCGATCTGGGCCTCACTGACGTCAGAAGTGGGAACGGTCGTCATGGATGCCTCCTGATTCTCAGCCTACAGTCGTGCCGGCCACGATGACTCGGCACGCATCATTCATTCGGTGTGGCGACCACGCCATCACGCCTCACACTGCCGCCGCTCGGGCGTGGAGAGCAGCCGCTTCCTTTGGAGGCAGCGGCCGTCTGGCCAGGAATTCACAGATCAACGCGACAATGGCAAGGATCGCGGCCGTGTTAAATGCGGCCTGGTAATTGTGGTATTTGTCGAAAAGAACGCCACCGATTTTCGGTCCAATGAATCCGGCGACGCCCCACGCGGTGAACAGCAGGCCGTAGTTGATGCCCGCGTTCTTCGTTCCCCAGAAATCGGCGGTGGCCGAACCATTGACGGACAACTGCGTACCGTAACACCAGTAAACGATAAACACCATTAAATAGAGCATCGCTACGTTTCCGCCGGTGAGGTAGAGAATTGGCATGGAAATGGCCGACAAGGCGATCATCAGACGCAGCACGTTGAGCCGCCCGATCGCGTCGGAGATCCAGCCCGAGAAGATTCTCCCGGCGGCGTTGCCGGCAGCGCCGATGACAAGACCGATGACCGGAAGAGCCGCGCCCGGAATGCCTTCACTCTTCGCGAACGGAATCAACTGGCTGATGACCATCAGACCCGCCGAGCAGCCGAGGGCATAGCCGACCCACATCAGATATGCCGACGGAGTCCGCCACATCTCGCCCGGCGTAAATTCATACGTCGTCGCGGCGGCTTTCGATGCCGGCGCCGGCGTCCAGCCCGTGGGCCGATATCCGACCGGCGGGTTCTTCAGAAGGAACGATCCGATGATCGTCATCACAAAAAAGACCGCGCCGAGAACGGCGAACGTTGCGCGCCATCCGTATGCCGGGATCAGCCACAGATTCGCCAGCGGTCCGAAGATCGCCGAGCCGCCGCCGTAGCCGGCGACCGCGAGCCCGACCGCAAGGCCTCGCTTGTCAGGAAACCACTTCGCCATGACCGGGATCGGCGTCGCATAGCCAAAGCCGTTGCCCATGCCGACGAGGATCCCGAACGAGATGATCAGATACGTCAGGCTGCTCGTGAACATGCAGAGGATGAACCCGAGCGTGAGAAGCACTGCGCCGGTCAGCGAGACCGGAAAGGGCCCCAGTTTGTCCTGCAGCCGGCCAGCAAGAATGAACGTGATCGCGAAAACGACCACCGCCCAGGTAAAGACCGATGAAGTGTCGGCCCGTTTCCAACCGAACTCTTTTTCGAGCGGCGCCACGAAGACGCTCCACGCGTAAAGAGAGCCGAGGGCGAGGTTCATCAGCACTCCGCCCACCACGTGCCACCATCGATTCATGTGAAGCTCCGGGTTTGTGTCACTCATGCTGCACTCTCCTTCTTCCAAATCGGTCACGAACGCGGTCCTCGTTTGCTCTCGAACCTCGGAGCGAGTCAGAGCTCCTGAGCTGAAGAAAAATTCGGGTGTCCCTGGGCGGACGATCCAGATTTCAAGGTCAAGTGATTGCTGAACGGCACTCTGGAACCGGACAAACCTCGCGGCTGCGACAAATGTCACCGAACGCGGTGATCGAACTTACTGATCCGCGCGCGGCGCGATGCCCAGGCGGTCGTTCATGCGGGCTCGGCGTCAAAGCGGGTGCGTCGATCCCGTCAGTGAGAGTCGATTCGGAAATCGACGGTCTGGCGGAGTCCAGCCGGAACGCGCGCGCCGTCGCGCATCGCCGGCTCGCACCGCCATCTCTTCATCGATTCGAGCAGCCCGCACGCGAGCGACGGATCGTCGTGCCTGTCGACGACCTTCGGACAGCGCGTCGTGCCGTTCTCGGTCACGATGACTCCACGGTCACCGCTTCGGCGATTCAGTCTCCAGCGCGTGGGTACGGATATTTCGGTGTATCAGCAGTAGACGTCGCCGCGGACGGGGAACGTCGGCACGCCGACACCGATGGTCTCACGCGGCGCAATGGAGATGAAGGTGTTTGCTCAGTAGTACTTGATGCGGAAGTCGACCGTCTGCCGCACCGTCGCGGGAACGGGCGCGCCGTCGACACGTGCCGGCTCGTAACGCCACTTCTTCATGGCCTCGAGCAGTACCCACGCAAGCGCGGGATCGTCGTGTGTTTCGATGACTTTCGGACAGCGCGTCGTGCCATTCTCCGTGACGGTCACCTCGACGGTAATCGGCTCGGCGATTCCCGTCTCCAGCGCGTGGTACGGATATGGAGGCATTGGCGAGTGGGACGGCTTCGGCGGTGTCACGCGACTGCCGGACGGAAGATCGCGGGTCTGGCACGCGTCCGAGCGGTCCAAACGCATCACCGCCTCACCTGCCGCGCCATAGACGGCGAGATTGCTGCCCGCGAATTTCGGGAAGAGGCTTCTGGCAATGCTCCAGTACCACTCCGCGTCATTCAGGTCCTTCGCGCCGGCCGCCGCCAGCGCGCGAAACGATGCGATGAGCGCAATCGTGTACATCGCCTGTGAGCCCGATCCGAAATGCTCGGTGATCGTATTGTCGAGTGCCGCGAGCTCGCGCTGCGCGGGCTCGAATTGTCCCGCCTTCAACTCGCCGTCGATGCGGACGATCCGGTCCGGCAGGGACAGCGCAGCCAGGATGGCGATTGCGGCGATCACTTCACCGCGCCGACGGTGAAGCCTTCGATGAAGCGGTCGAGGAAGAGGTTGTAGAGAATCCCGATCGGGATGCTCGTGATCACGCACGCGGCCATGAGCGATCCCCAGTAGTAGACGTCGCCGCGGACGAGGAACGTCGGAACGCCGACGCCGATCGTCTCGTGCGACGCGGTGGAGATGAACGTCAGCGCGTACACGAACTCCTGAGTGACGAGAGTGAACGCGAAGATGACCACAGTGAGGATTCCCGACACGGACATCGGAATCATCAGCTTCACGAACGCTCCCCATCGCGTGAGGCCGTCCACCATCGCCGCGTCCTCGAGGTCCTTCGGGATCGACTTGAAGAATCCCATCAGCAGCCATGTCGAGAACGGGATCGTGAAGCTCGGGTAGACCACGATGATCGACCAGAGCGTGTCCTGAAGATTCAGCGTTGCCACGATCTTCGACAGCGGGATGAAGAGCAGCGTCGGCGGAATCAGATACGTGAGAAAGATGCCGATGCCGAGCTGCGCGCCCCAGCCGCCGGTCAGCCGCGCGAGCGCATACGCCGCCGGGACCGCGAAGAGCAGCGTGATGATCACGACGATCAATCCCGCGAACGCGGTATTGCCGATCCAGCGCAGAAACAGCGTCTCGTTGAAGAGCAGCTTCAAATGCTCGAGCGTCGGCGCTTCGTTGAAGATGAACGGATTGTTTTGCAGGTTGTAGAGGTCCGACGTCTGCTTGAATGTCGTGATGATCATCCAGTAGAACGGAAATGCGAGGAGCACCGCGAAGACGATGCGCACGATCCACCACGCGACGATCGAGAGCCACGTTCGGGCGCGGCGCGGCGCCATTACGCCACCTCCGTTCGCGTGTCATGCCGAGCGTGAGCGAGGCACCCGGTGGGACGGTCGGCGCCTGAACGTCGATTCGTGCGCGGGCCGCCCAAGCAGGTCGCTCGCTCACGCTCGGAATGCCAACGCCTGGCCATCTACGTCACCTCCGCGCGATACGCCGAGCGCAGCACCATGTAGGTGACGATCACCAGCACCGGCACCATGAAGATCGAGATCGCCGCCCCCTCCGCGAGATCGGAGCCGAGGACGCCGGTGAAGAACGCGAGGCTGGGGATGACCTGCGTCGAGTCGTACGGACCGCCGCGCGTGAGGATGTAGACGACGGTCATGTCGGTGAAGGTGAAGATGACGCCGAACAGCACGGCGACGTTGATGATCGGCAGCATCATCGGAATCGTGATCTGAAACAGCGTCCGGAAAAACCCCGCCCCGTCGACCGCCGCCGCCTCCGGAATGTCCTTCGGAATCGCTGTCAGGCCGGCGAGCAGGATCACCGTCGCGAACGGCAGCATGTGCCACGTGTGCACGAGGATCACCGAGATCATCGCCAGCTTCGGCTCGCCGAGCCACACGGGCGTGTCGAACGGCTTGACCAGATGCATGCGCACGAGCACCCAGTTGATGACGCTGTAGAGCGAGTCGAGGATCCACTTCCAGCCGATCGATCCGATCGACACCGGCGCGACCCACGGCAGCAGAATCAGGAACCGCAGAAGTCGCCGGCCGGGAAACGCGTCCTTCAGCGCGAGCGCGAGGATCGTCGACCCGACGAGAACGAGGATCTGCGAAACGATCGTGAAGAAGAACGAGTTCTCGAGCGAGCGGATGAACGTCGGGTTGTGCACGATGCTGATGAAGTTTCGCAGCCCGACGAAGTGATAGTGCGTGCTGCCGACCTTGACGTCGCCGACGCTGTAAACGAACGCCATCACGAACGGCACGCCGACGAGCGCGACGATGTAGAGGATCGCCGGCATGAACATCGCCGGCCCGAGCCAGCGTTGTTGCTTCACCGCGGCGCCTTCACTGCGGCAGCCTCGCCGCGGCCGTGCGCCTCTCCGTCTGCGGATCGAAAAATTTCAGATCGCGATGCGCGACGGCAAAAGCGTAAACATTTTCATCAACAATTTCCGCGCCGTGCGTCGCCGGGATCCGGGAAATTACCTTGCGGTCATTGAAGGGCCCGCCGACGATGCAGCCGTACAGAATCCGCTCCGCGCCGAGGTACTCGCTGTGCGTGATCTTGAACCGATATTCGACGTGCTCGCCCATCCGCTCCGCGACTCCGGGCGGCAGGAAATGCTCCGGCCGGAACCCGACGATCACGCTCCCGGCCGGCACGATGTTCATCGGCGGCGACCCGAGGAACGTCGCCACGAACGTATCCGCGGGCTCGTCGTACACCTCGGCCGGCGTGCCGATCTGCCGCACGATGCCCTGCGACATCACGACGACGCGGTCGCCCATCGCCATCGCCTCGACCTGATCGTGCGTCACGTAGATCGCGGTCGTTCCGATGCGCTTCTGAAACTGCTCGAGCTCTTCGCGCGCGGAGGCGCGGAGCTTCGCGTCGAGGTTCGAAAGCGGCTCGTCGAGAAGAAACAGCGACGGCTCGCGCACGATCGCGCGCGCGAGCGCGACGCGCTGCCGCTCGCCGCCCGAAAGCTCGCGCGGTTTACGCTGAAAGAGATGTTTGATGCCCAACAGCGACGCGGCCCAGTCGGCGCGACGCTGCCGCTCCTGTTTGCCGATGCCCTGCGCCTTGAGCGGAAAGACGATGTTGTTGAACGCGGTGAGGTGCGGATAGAGCGCGTAGCTCTGAAACACCATCGCGATGCCACGCTCGCGCGGAGTCAGATCATTGACGACGCGCCCGCCGATGAGGATCTCGCCGGACGTCGGCTCCTCGAGGCCGGCGATCATGCGCAGAAGCGTCGTCTTCCCCGATCCGGAGGGGCCGAGGAGGACGAGGAACTCGCCCTCCCGGCTCTGGAGATCGACGTCGTTGACTGCGCCGACGTTGCCGCGCCTGAAGACCTTCGTCAGTTTTCGGGTTTCTACAATCGCCATATGAGCTCACCACAGAGACACAGAGGCCACAGAGAAGCCTCTGCGTTCTCTGTGTCTCTGTGGCGAAAACGAACCTACTTCCACTTATCGAAGATGCGCCGGCATTCGGTATCCGCCGCTTTGACGGCGGCTTCCGGCGTCATTTCGCCGCGCGCCGCCTTCGCGAACATCGTCGGAAGGACGAAGGTGTTGAACACTTCGTCGATCGCCGCGGTCGCGTAGCCGGGATAGCCGACGTTCGTCGCCCAGTCGAGGACGTTGCCGAGGACGGCGTATTTGTTCGGCGGGATCGCGCGCGGATCGTTGCCGATGCGCTTCTTCAGATCGGGCACCGTCGACGCGAAGCACGGGAAGTTGTAGAACTGGCTCGCGTCGAACGCGGCCTCGAAGCTGTTGATGAGGTCCGCGAGGAACTGCTTCGCGCCATCCTTGTTCTCCGCGAAGTCCCACACGACGTAGCACGACATGACGTGCTCGGAGGCGATGCGGCGCACCGGCCCCTTCAACGCCGGGACGATCTGAATGTCGCGCGACATCTGCGGGTTGTTCCGCTCCGCTTCGCGCGTGACCGAGATCGCGTTCTGCACGTACGAGAGCTTGCCCGACAAAATGCCGCGATTGTTCGACGACGGATCCCACGAGAACACCTCGGGCGTTTCCGTCTGCGTGTAAAGCTCCTTCATGAACTTCACCGCTTCGACGGTGTTCTTCGAGTCCAGAACGACGCGCCCCTCGGCGTCCTGCACCGATCCGCCGAACGACCAGAGGATCGCCCGCACCGCCATGTTCGTATCGAGCTCCTGCGACAGACCCAGGCCGCAGGGATTGCCGATCTGGTCCTTGATCTTCTTCGCGCCGACGAGCAGGTCGTGGTACGTGTCGGGGCCATGTGGATATCCAACTTTCGACCAGAGGTCCTGCCGGTAGTTGCCCGGATCGGGAACGTACGAATCGGAAAACGCAAAATACTTCTTCGTCTTCGGGTTGTACGTTGAGCGCTCGGCGAGCGGGATCTTCTTGCCGTGCTTGCGCTCGACTTCTTCGTACACCTCGTGATGATCGATGACGCGCTTCTCGTACGCCGCCGGAGGCGAGAGGAACATGAAGAGGTCGTGGCCCTTGCCTGCCGCGACCTCGGCGGCGGCGCGAGCGTTGATCTCTCCGATCGCGATGTGGTCGACGATCACGGTCGTGTTGTTCTTCGCTCCCCACTCCTTCGTGAACGTGTCGTCGAACCATTTGTCATACGCGGGGACGAAATGACTCCATTGAACGATCTTGAGCGTCTTCTGCTGTGCAAATGCACGTTCCGGAAAGAGAAAGGCCGAGGTCAGTCCCGCCGCAGCCGCGGCCCCCCCTGTGAGCTTGACGAATCTCCGGCGAGAGATTTTTCTGCCAGATTGTTTCGACATTGAGCGCCCTCCTTTCTTACGTGCGGTGCATCATACAATCACCGCATGCCGGAAGAGCGGATTGCGTCCATTGCCGTGACGCGGGTCGCACGCGACTCTGTGATCCGAAACAACGACGTCCTCGCCGTCGAGGAGCCGCTCGAGATCCGCGTGGCCTTCGAAGAGCGGGAAAAGAACATCTCCGTCACGATGCGCACGCCGGGCGACGATTTCGACCTCGCGGCCGGATTTCTCTTCACGGAAGGGCTGATCCGCTCGGCGACGGACATCGATTCGATCCGGCACTGGGGCTCGCCGAACGTGGTGCGGGTCGCGCTGCGTGTTCCGCTCGACTCCTCCCGCCTCGACCGCCACTTCTACACGACTTCGAGCTGCGGCGTTTGCGGGAAGACGTCCATCGACGCGATCCGCGTCCCGGGCGTCGCTCCGACGGTCGTGCCGGTGCGGCCGTCCCAAGAGCTCGTCCATCGGCTGCCGCAGCTCCTTCAGCAGCATCAGTCGGCATTCCAGGCCACCGGGGGTCTGCACGGCGCCGCGCTCTTCACCATCGACGGCGCGCTGCTGCGAATCCGCGAGGACATCGGACGCCACAACGCCGTCGACAAGGTCCTCGGCTCGCTCTTCCGTGACGGCGCAACGCCGCTGCGTGACAGCGTGATGATGGTCAGCAGCCGCGCCAGCTTCGAATTGGTGCAGAAGGCGATCGTCGCCGGAGTGCCGGCGATGGCGACGGTCGGCGCGCCGTCGACGCTCGCCGTCGAACTCGCCCGTGAGTTCAGCCTCACTCTTCTCGGCTTCGTCCGCGAGGGACGGTTCAATATCTACTCGGGAGACGTGACGTCTTAGGCGACGGGTGTCAGGCGTCAGGTGTCAGGCGTCAGGTGTCAGGCGTCAGGTGTCAGGCGTCAGATTCTTCCGACGCCCGATGCCCGACACCAGAGACCCGAGACCCGAGACCCGAGGCCTGAGACCCGAGGCCCGACGCCTGAGACCTGAGGCCTGATTTGCACTCAATCGATTTTCTGCTCGACACGTACGACATCCATCAGGGAGACTGACGTCTTAGGCGTTAGGCGTCAGGCGTCAGGCGTTAGGCGTCAGGCGTCAGGCGTCAGGCGTCAGATTCTTCCGACGCCCGATGCCCGACACCAGAGACCCGAGACCCGAGGCCAGAGACCTGAGGCCTGAAATGCACTCATTCGATTTTCTGCTCGACACGTACGACGGCGAACGCGTGAAGACGCTCAGCGTCTGGTCGTCGTTTCACGATGAGGACCTCGAGTTCCGGC
>DATIZY010000363.1:0-8453 GCA_035516895.1 Thermoanaerobaculia bacterium
ATTTTCCATCGGGCGACCACGCGGGATTGCGCTCGGCCGCTCCCGGCGTATTCGTCAGGTTTCTCGCATCGCCCTTTTTCGCCGGCACGGTGAGGATCTCGCCGCGGGCTTCGAACACCGCTCGCTGACCGGTCGGCGAGATTCCGGCGTTCAGGATGTCGTCGGCGACTTTTTCGAAATGCGGCTGCGCCTGCGGCAGGTCCGCGGCGACGGTCACGCTGACCGGCCGCGTCTGCCCCGTCGCCGGATCGAAGATGTGCAGCGCGCCGAACTGCGAGTACACGATGACGCCGCCGCCGGCCGAAGCGGAGCTGAAGTCGACGCCTTTGTTCGGCACGGCGACTTTGATCTGCTTCGTCGGGATGTCGTACGAGTAGAGCGCGATGGATCCGTCGCGGTCGGAGAGGAAATAGACCTTGTCTCCCACCCACATCGGATTGCCGTCGTTGGAATTGTTCTCCTGCGGGATCGCCACGATGCTCGAATCGGCGAGATTCGCGATGCGCAGCTTGCGCGTCTGCCCTCCGCGATATCCCTTCCACGCCGGCTCCCACTGGAAGTTCGGCTGATAGGCGACGTGCGTTGCGTCGGGCGAGTACGACACCTCCTGCACGCGCAGCAGCGGGACCTTCGTCGGGAAGCCGCCCTCGACAGGGATCGTGTACAGCTGGTCGCCGTCATTCGTGGCGCTGCGCGGCGATCGGAAGACGATGTTCTTTCCGTCGGGCGTCCAGCCGAGGACGACGTCGGCGCCGGGGTGCCATGTCAGGCGGTGCGGCTGCCCGCCCGACGACGGCACCACGTAAACGTCGACGTTGCCGTCGGAATCGCCGCTATACGCGACCATGGACCCGTCGGGCGAGAAGACGGGATTGCTTTCGCGCGCCGTCCCGGCGACGAGTCGCGAGGCCTGCCCGCCGTTGCGGTCGACGATCCAGATCTGCCCTGCCCATTCGAAGACGATCTGGGTCTTGCTGACGCTCGGATTCTGCAGAAGCATCGGCCGCTCGGCGGCCGCGAGTGGAAGGGAAAGGAAAACGAAAAACAACGCCAGTGTGAGACGGCGCATGCGAAGACTCTCCTTTTGCGAGATGTGAAACGCGGACAGCGCGCGCAAGTATATCGACTCCCATTGAATTTTCATTAACGAGCGAAGGGCTTCGAGGTTTCTCGAAGGTGAGCTTGCCGGGAGCGATCGCTGCGGACCGCCACGACGACGCCGCGCTCGATGAGGCACGTTCGTGAAATGGGCCGTCTGCGCAAAATCGAGCACTTCGGTAGAAGCGGAGACGCGCTCGGGGGTCGCCGGCAAACGCTTGCCGGCCTGATCCCCATTGCGCGTTTCTCCTGCCGGTGCGCTTCGGTAACTCTTCCGAACGCGGGTGCAACAGATCAGCGATGGCTTCGAAGCGCCGCGAGCCGCCACTGCGCGAGCTCGTATACAGTTCCGAACGCGACGAGCGGTTTCGGGATCTTCTCGTAGGCTTCGATCGCGGCGTCGTCGATGCTGTAATTCTCCGCAATCCGGCCGATCACGTACCAATCGGAGAACTGCGGCTCCGCTGCGCCGGACGCATCGAGGCTCTTCAACAGCGCGTCGCGCGCCTCCGCGCTCCGGCCTTCGTCCGCATACAGAGCGGCCAGCGTGTTGAGATAGGCGTAACTGTTTGGCGAGACGCTCGTGGCGTGCCGCGCTTCCTCGATTGCCTTCGTCCGGTCGGATTTCGTGAATAGCGCAAGCCACGCGTGTTCGTTGTAGTCATTGGCATTGGCCTGACTCATCTCGACGGCCTTCGCGCAGCGTTCCAGTGCCGTCGCATAGTCGCCTCGCAGCATGGCGATCACGCCGAGCTGTCGGACGGCAGCAGGATTTCCGGGAGTGTGGGCGAGACGATCGTTCGCGCGCCGTTCGGCCTCGTCGAATCGATGAAGAGATACGAGCGCCGTCAGGGAAAGCGTAAAAGCCCTGTCGGACGACGGGTATTTCTCTGCGAGCCGGTCGGCCGTGGCGAGAAGCTCCGGCCATTTCGCGGTGGTCCGGTAGACCGTGGCGAGCGCCTGATCGATGCGCCACTTCTGCGTTTCGGCAACGCGTTCGCGCGCCGCCAGAAGGATCGGCAACGCGAGCTCGGAGGAGCGTCTGGTGCTGGGCAGCAGGACCGCCGCTGCGAGGCGGATCTGATCCGCGTCTCCCTCCTGCCCGCGATTCCAGACGGCAGCAAACGGCTCCGACTGCAGCGGATCGTCGCCGCTGCCGCCCACTACGACATCGCGCGCCCAGTCGAGCCATTGTCGCGCCGCCACGAGGTTGCCGGCGTCGACAAGACGCAAGGCACGCAACGCGAGCATGCTCGGGACCTGCTGGACCGCAGCGACGCGCCAGCTCCCCTCCTCTCGCACGACAAACAGGGCGATGTGCGAAGCGGCTTCGGTCGGGCCGCGCGCAGCGATTCGATAACCGGTGTCGTTAGAACCGTCGACCTGCGGGTGGATCGCCGCGAGGACGGCATCGACGAGGAACCCGGGCGCAAACGACCCGCCCGGGATCCCGCCGATCTTTTCGCGAAGGAAACCCGCCTGCGAGCCTCGAACGGAAGGGTCATCGAAGACCTGATGCACGTCGGCAGCCGAGAGTCGGTCCATCTCACTCGCTGGATCGGCAGCGACGATCGCTCGGAAGAGACTCGGAAGTGCCGAGAGGGGATCGGCCGGATCGGACCGAACGTCTTCGTACTTTCGCATCGCCTTCATCAAATCCGCACGGGTCTGAAGCTCGGAGGCATTCGGCGCACCCTGCGCCGCCGCGCTCAACAACTCCGACGCCACGGAATACCGGCGCGCGATCATGGCGAGGAGTTCCGCTGCCTCGATCTGCACGGAGCGCCGCTTCTCGCTGTCGATCGATTCCGATGCTCGAAGCGCCGCCGCGCCGCCGTCCATCGCGCCGACAGCGACGAGTGCATAGACATCCTTCCACCGGGTCTCCTTCGTCTGCGCCGTCAGTTCCTTCAAATCCGCAAATCGGCCGGTGCGCAGATCGAGGTTCATGAGGTCACGATCGATGACGTCGGCGTCGACGTTCATGTCCTTGTCGTTTTTCATCCGCAGATACTCGTCGATGGCTTCCGTCAGATCAGCGCCGTCCCCGTACGGCTGTCCATCGTCGTTTCGCGAAAGAACGGACTCGAGCGAGTCGTAGATATGGGCGTTGTTCGGATCGAGATCGATCGCCTTCCGAAACTCGGCGATGGCGCCGCGGCGATCGAAACCCTTCCGGAACGGCCTGCCGAGCAGATCGCTGGAGAGCACGAGACCGGCCGTCAGGTGCGCGCGAGACGACTTCGGATCGATCTCGACCGCTCGTTTCGCCTCCTTGCGCGCGGCGCCTCCGATGCCGCCGGCCAGCAGCGCTTCTGCGATCTCAGCGTGGTGCAGCGCCTCGTTGGGGTGAAGGGCGGAGAGGCGGCGAAATTCCGCGATTGCGCCGCGGATGTCGCCCGCATTCTGCAGCTTGCGGCCGGTCTCGTCGAATACGATCAGCTGCGGCTTCTCCTCCCCGAGCCCCTGAATTGCGATGCGCAGCTCCTCGAATTGCGCAGCGGTAATCCGGCGCGGACCCGAGTCGAGACGGAAAGTCGCGTCCACGCCTCCGTCATGCCGCGCGACGTATTCGCGTGTGATTTTTGCCGTACCGAGCGCGACCGAGTCGCTCGGGGGAAGCGGGCGAGGAGCATACCCGGGAGGGGGCTGAATCCGATATCGAAGCTCGAAACTGAATGGAGCCGGAAACCGGAAGTCGTGCACTCTCTTCGTGCGCGGCGCACGCTCGTTCTTGTTGTCTTCGTTCACGAGCAGAACCCACGGCATGTCCTGCACGAGCCGTACGGTGAAGACGGCGACGACCGCCACGCCCGCTCTCGTCTGACCTCGCTCCGCTCGCAGCGATTCGATGCGCAACCGGAACGGCGCCGAGAGATCGTGCGGATCGGCAGCTTCGAGCGTGCCGAGCGCATCCGCGAGATAGGTCCGCTTCGCGTAGTTCTCGAGGCGATCCCGCCGCTCCTTCGCGTCGATCGCGGCAAAATCGCGGCGCCGGCTCCGTTCGGCGCTGCCGTAATACTCCGTTGTTTCCTCGACGGTCGACTTTCCGTCCTCCGCAAGGAGAAACTCTCGCGTCTGCACCGTCCGGTTTGCCGCGGCATCGCCAACAGGCGTGCGAACGAGCGAGGTCGTGCCGGTGCTGGCGATGAGTGCCATCCGATCCTGGTCCGCGTCCGGCAGTTCCCCCACGCGTGCGAACTCGTCGGTCGGATCGATCCACATCGGTGCGGGCCCGGCCGTCACGACGATCGCGTGATTGAACCCGCCGAGGCCCGGAAGATCAGGGTCTGCGTCGGGGCCGAACCCCGATTCGAGCAGCGCGACGCTGGCGCCAATGCCCGCCTGCCGAAGCATCGCGACCAGAAGAACTGCTTTGTCCTTGCAGTCGCCATAGTTGTGCGCCAGCGTCTCGGCCGGCGAGCGCGGCACGATGGATCCCTCACCGAATTCCACTCCCGCATATCGGACCGATTTCTGAATCGAAGCCAGAATGCGGACGGCAACCTCCCGGGGATCCGTCGCATTGCCAGTGGCCGTGCGCACCAGCGTGGCGAGCGATGCGGAACCGATCTGCCGATCGACCACCTCCGCGTAGCGCTCCGCGACGTCCTGCCATGACTTGCCGGTTGAAAACGCGATGTAAGAATCGTTCGATACATCGGGAGGCAGGTACCACTCCGGCGATTTGGAACCGGGAATTCCGCGGCTTTCGAAGACGAGCTCGATCCGGCCGTCCCGCTCGGACCGCACAGGCTCGATCTGCGGCGTCGTCCGATTCACCAGATGGAGGGCGACCGCGGCGGGATAGTCGATCACGACGCGCGCGTGCTGGACCTCCACGGCACGCCCGAAAACGTAGCGATGCGACGTGCCCGCTCCATCGAGCGCGTTCTTTTCCCGGAACGTGATTCGCTCTTCCACGACGGATCCGGGCGCCACAGCCGGCAGCGGGCCTCTCAACACGCGCATGTCGCTGAATCGATTCGGTACGTCGTTCAGATCCTCCGTCGCGAACGATTTCGGATCGAGCATGTGGACGCTCGCGTCACGCGACACGACGCGGGCTTCGACGGTCGGCCTGTCCTGGTACCACGACGACCACGGCACGGCCACCGTCGCCCAATCCTCAACGCTAGCCTCGTCGACGACTCGATAGACGAGTCGTTCGATCCATGTCGCCCGGCCTGCCGCGTCGAATGTGAAGGAGGCTTCGTCGAGCAGAACGACGACGCCTTCGTCCGTCGCGCGCGGGCGCACACGCTCGGCCTGCTCGATGAGTGTTTTCGGGTCGGCCGAAAACGGCGGGCCATCCCACGGTTCGTCGGAAGCACGCAGAACCGGTGCGAGGAGAAGAAGCGGCGCCGCCAGAAGAGTCCGCAGGCGCATCCAATGCCTGAACGCCATACGAGCCTCCGAAAAGGATCGTAACACGCTGCCCGCACTGCAGCTGCGGCCGGGCGGATGAGAAGTTCCCGCGACGACCCTCTTCCCGGGCACGACTCCGGCTATTTCAGCTGCTTCAGCAACTCCTGAACGGCCGCGTCGAGCTGCGAGTCCTTGTTCGAGAGCGTCTCGCCGAGCTCCCGGACGACGAGCTTGTCGACCGGTCGCGGATGCATCTCCATGTCCTGCCCGTGCGAGTCGGTGATGCGCGTCGACGGCATGCGCAGGATCGTTCCGTCGACGAGCATCGTCCCGCTCGTGTAGATGATCCAGCCCGCCGTCGGCTCGCCGACGACTTCGCCCAGCTTCATCGCCCGATAGCCTTCCGTGAAATCTTCGGCGTCGGACAGCGAATGGCGGTTGACGACGAGGATCGTCGGCTTCTCGAGGGAGCGCTGGCCTAACACCGACCGCGCCGGCGACGGCGGCATGTCGCGCGGCGTCATCGTCAGATACGGCTTGCGCGAGAAGACGTCGAGCGCGTACGCGTTCACGAATCCGCCGTGGTTGTCGCGCAGATCGATGACGATCCCTTCGTGCGAGCGGTTCTCGGCGTCGAGATCGACATACAGCTTCTCGAGCGACTGGCTCGACATGTCGTACATGTGAACGTATCCGAGCCGTCCGCCGCTCACCTTCAGAACGTAGTCGCGATTGCGGTTCACCCAGTTGCGATAGACGAGGTTCCGCTCCTCCGACCAGTTGATCGGCTGCACGACGACGTCGCGCGTCCTGCCGTCGGCGCCGGCAACCGTGATGACCGTTCGTTTGCCGATCGTGTACTCGAGGAGCGAATCGAAATTCGTCGATCGCGTTACGGGCTGGTGGTCGACGGCGGTGATCGATTCGCCCGCGCGGATCTTCGCGATGTCCGCGGGCGACAGCGGGACCACTTCGCGAACGACCAAAGCGCCGCGGGCGTCGTAATCGGACGGCGAGAAAAACACGCCGATGCGCCCGGTCGTCGGACGCGCGGGATCGGATGAGCCGGCGCCGAGGTGCGAGGCGTTGAGGTCGCCGACCATGAGGGAGAGCAGGCGGCGGAAGTCGTCGCCGTTTTTCGCGAGCGCGACCCGGCTGCCGTAGATCTCGCGCTCGGCGTTCCAGTCGACGCCGCGCATGTTCGGATCGAAGAACGCGTCGCGAAGGTCCGTCCACGCCTCCGTGAACGCCTCGTTTTTCTCCCGGTTGAAATCGACGTCCATCTCCGCGTCGACGGCGAGCGTCCGCGGCTTCACCGGATCGATCGTCGCGGCAGCGATCTTGCCGCCGTCGAGATACCAGATTTCCTTGCTGTCACCCGACCACTGCAGCCAGCGCTTGCGGCCGGGACTGCTGCTGATCTGCTTCGCCACCGCGGGCTCGGTCGCGAACTCGTCGAGCGAATAGATGTAGACATTCTGATGATCGGCGACGTTCGCGAGGAGTGCGAGCCACTTTCCGTCGGGACTGAGCGCGATCGTGTCGGTGTCGAGGCCGATGGGAATGACGCGAATGCGGTCTCGAATGTCGTTGAAATCGACTTCGACGTCGGGCGTCTTCTTCTTTTCTGCCGGAGCGGCGGCCTTGTCGTTGCTCGCCTCCCCTTTCGGCTGCTCGTGGAAGAGTTCGCGGAACTGCTCCTCGCGAAACTTCGGCGTGACCGGAACGACATCGATGCGGACGACCTGCGACGGCTCCGTGCGCTGCCCGGTGACCGCGAGAACGTATTTGCCTTCGCGGCTCCAGACGACCGAATCGGTATTGGTGTTCGCCATGAACGATGCGGGCTTGCTCTCGCCGCCCGCGACCGGAACGATTCGGACGTTGCGGAACGTGTTCGCGCCGTAGTCGAGATAGGCGATGAAGCGGCTGTCGGGCGAGAAATCGAACGGCTGATCGGAAAGGAACGGCGCGCGATCGAGACGGCCGCTCGCAATCGTCCGCTCCTGATTCGTGCCGAGATCCAGGACGACGATGTCCTTGTGATTGCGTTCGAACGCGAGGAGCTTGCCGTCGGGAGAAAAGCGCGGAGTGTCGTCGGTGACCGCGCCCGACGTGAGCTGCGTTTCCTTGTCGGTCGTGAAGTCGTAGCGGAAGAGATGCGTGTTGCCGTCGCGGTCCGACGTGTAGACGATCGACTTGCTGTCGGCCGCCCAGACCGGCTGCGATTCGACCGCGGCCGTGTTGGTGACGCGCATCGCGTCGCCGGGCTCCTTCGTCGCGGCGGCGAAAAGATCTCCGCGGACGACGAAGACCACCTTCTTGCCGTCGGGCGAAAGCGCAAAGTCGGTGAAGTGATCGCTGATCCTGCGATGTTCGACCGCATTCGCCGCATCCGAACCCACGAGATTGATCGGCACCTCGGTCACCTTCCCGTTGGCGGTGTCGAAACTCCAGATGCCAAACTCGCGTTCGAACACGATCGCGCGTCCGTCGTTGCCGATCGACGGCCAGATGACACGTCCCGAGGTGAAGCTCGTGAGCTTCTGAGGTTCATGTGAGCCGTGGAGGATGGACCAGATGTTGTCGCTGCCGCTGCGATCGGAAACGTAGAAGATCCGTTTGCCGTCGGGCGACCACATCGGCCAGAGCTGCTTCGCCCCGTCGTCGGTGATCGCCGTGTAGTGATGATTCTCGTCGACGACGAAGATCTGCGACTCGTCCATGTGCGAGTGGCCTTTGCGCCACCATTGATTGTTGGCGAAGCCGCTGGCGACGAACGCGACGCTCGATCCGTCGGGCGACGGCGCGGCGAAGTACTCGTACATCATCGGCTCGTTCGTCACCGGCATGGGAGTGCCGCCCGCCGACGGAATCCGCCAGATGTCGGCGGCGCCGCTGTCGGCCTCCCCCGAGTTGGACGAGAAGTAGATCCACTTGCCGTCGCGCGACCAGCCGTCCAGCATCTCGCGAACGTCGTCGAACGT
>DATIZY010000364.1:0-6585 GCA_035516895.1 Thermoanaerobaculia bacterium
TGGCGATCGGAACAAGGAACGAAGTCGCGAGATTCGCGCGTCCCGGGGTGACAGGCGACTACCGAGCGACTATTTTGGATGGAGCCGGGATCTCCGGCCGTATCCGGACATAACGCAACTCATTGAAATCCGGAGGTGTCATGAGACGTCCCCAGACCCGGAAAGAAATCGCACTCAGGAGGTCGACGGTTCGAGCCCGTTCAGCTCCACCAGTAACTTACAATTACTGACATCTCTGCAGCCGGGGTGGCTGGCGCTTCAGGGGCGGTAGCAGCCAACGCCGTTGCCGGCTGTCGAGCCTTCACCAACCGCCGCCGCCACCGCCGCCCGAACTGCCCGACGATCCGCCGCCGTCGCTGCTGCCGGATCCATCTGCGCTGCTCGACGGCGCGTCGACTCCGGCGCCGATGATCGCCGCCGCGGCGCCCCATCCGCCTGATGCTCCCGCCCCGCCGAAGTCGCCTCCGCCACCCGTGAATCCTGACGACGCCGCAAACGATCCTGATGATGGCGAATCTCGCGACAGGAATGCATCGGAGCTCGTCGCTTGCGAACCGAACGTCCCGAACCAGCGGTTGACGTGCTTGCCCAGGCCGAAAGCGAGAAGGTACGGATACCAGGCATCGCGCAGGCGAGGCTCGCGCGATCGCAGCTCCCGGATGAAGTAGCGCCGCGCGGCGTGCAATCGCTTCCGAAAGGCGATGCGCTCCGGCGACTCGGGACAGCGGAATCGATCGAAGGCCACCTTCGTAAGGACGACCGCCCATACGATCATGGCGATGGGTGTCAGGAGGTGCAGCTCGAAACGGCCGGCCAGCAAAACGATGGCCACGACGACGATGAACACCGGAATGAGGAACAGCACCGCGCGAAGCGATCGCCAGGCCACGTCGGCGACCGCCGGCGCGTTCCTGGCCGCGGCGGCCGCAGCAAACAGGCCGAAAACGAAGTTGGCGATGCCGAAGATGAGGACGAAACGCCCATCGTTCTCGCCCTGCATCGCCGCCCAGACCAGCAGCGCCACAGCCGCGACGAACAGAGCGACGGCCTGCTTCCAATTCGAAGGGGACCGCGTCTCCCAGCCCGGAATCTTTTTCAGCTCTCTGGCGACGCCGTCGCTCACGATAGCGGCGGGATTGAAGCCGGCGCCTTTGTAGCGTTCGCGAATGGCGCCCGTATCGGTAACACGGCTGTCGCCGAAGAGCGCCGCGACGAGCGCTCCCTCGGAGTCGCTGAGGCTCGTCCGATCGACGAGGAGATCCATGCGGAGCACCGGCCGCTGGAAGACGAGCAGGCCCCGGTTCTCCAGGTGTGTGGCAATCTTCTTCTCCTGAGTCATTCGCGCGAGCATCGCCGCAACCTCCTCAGGTCCCAATCTGGATTCGATCGCCTGGGCGGTCGCTTCCGGTGAGATGACGAACAGGTTCTTGTTCAGCCACGCTTCGTCGATGTCATCGGGCGCGACGAGCGGCGCGAAACGTCCCGTTGCTCTCTCCGCGTGGATGAAGGCGGCGACGACCGCGAGCAGTCCGATCGCGAATATCGTCAACAACCAGTACGCGCTCTTCGGGACCTCGGTGTTGTGGTAGATGTCGCTGACCAATTCCCTCACGTCGGCGGGCGTCTCCACCCTGGTGTTCGCGGCCGGCGCCGGTCCGGTGCCGGCGAATTGCAGCTTTAGAGGGACGACAACGCCTTGCCCGACGGCCAGACGATCGCGCTCGAGAAGGATGGGCGAGGTGGCGCCGTGCCACACCGGATCGAGATCGAGCCGAAGCGAGAAGTGTTCGATGAGTCCGGGACGGTCCGTGAATGCGAAGTCGTGATTCAGAACGTAGGAGCCGCCCGAGCCCCTCAGCACCCCGACGAGCGCATAGGCGATCACGTAGGTGATTTCCTCATTCGCAAACGGCGGATCGGATGGCAGGCGGCTGCGCCACCGCAATACGTTCGGCGAGGTGAATGCGTAATGGTCGGCCCGGTCGAGATCACCCTCGGTCAACGGTTTCTCCACGCCGCGGTCGACGCGTGAAAGAGATTCCAGTCGCAGCGATTGACCGCCGCGCAACCGGAACGTGCGCTCGCTGCCGTTCCAGTCGCCGTCGAACACGATCGTCTGCCGTTCGACAACGTGCAGAACGCCGTCAGCATCGAGCCGAGCCGCCACGGCGAGATCGCGCCAATGGAGCGACTTAGCAAACGCGGAAGAAGCCGCGACGGCGACCAGCACTACGATGAACAGCCTGCGCATGTTGTGGTAGCGCAATCTTAAGCGACACCCCGCGCCATTCTGTAGATAGTCCCGCCATGGATGGCGCCTTCAAACCTCGGCTCTCTCATAGCTGCTTTTTCTCGACCGTTACGGCGGAGCCGCCGTTAGGCAGACATGCCTTCCCGCAACGTGCGGCTTAGCTCAGCTTGGGAGAGCGCCTGAAGCGCGCTCAGGACGTCGTCGGTTCGAGCCCGTTCAGCTCCACCAATCGCTTCAACAACGTAACGCGAACTGAAGGCGCACGCTTCGGGCGCGCGCCTTAGCCCGCGCCACGCAGGAAGGAACGCGAAACATGGTCGGACCGTGGCCTGACGACATCTTCACGGAGCCAGCTGCCAGCGCCGACACGCTCGAGAATCTCGGTCCACTGCGGCCGATGGCCGGAGTGTGGATGAATGATTCGGGACTCGATTCCATCCGGTGGCCGAAGGCGCCAAAGAAGACTCTTATATCGAACGGATCGAGCTTGAACCGATCGACCGGCAGACGAACGGACCGCAGTTTTCTATGGCCTGCGTTACCACACGTCGATTGTGAAGCCCGGCGAAGCGGGAACGTTCCACGAGCAGATCGGCTACTGGTTGTGGGAGCCGGCGACAAAGACCGTGATCCTGAGCCTCGCGATCCCGCGCGCTCAAGTCGCTCTCGCCGCGGGGATCGCGGAACCGGATGCGACCGAATTCGAAGTGAGCGCCGAGCGCGGCTCGGTGACGTTCGGAATTTGCTCGGGGCCCTTTCTCGATCAGGCCTTCACGACCAATCGGTTCAGCATGAAGATCACGATTCATCCCGACGGTCGCTGGTCGTATGACGAGATCGCGGAACTCGCGATTCGCGGCCGTGCAGAACCGCTCCTGCATCGCGATCGCGCTACTCTGAGAAAAGTCGCCGCGCCGGCGCTCTATCCGTTGGCAGCCGCGCGATCCCATCGCAATCGTCGCGGCCGTCGGTCGGCGCCCAAATCGACGGGCAGCGGTGAGCGCTCAATCCGCGTGGCGCTTTCTGGTCGCCGCCGCTTTCACTGCCGCCGCTTTCAGCACGCCGTGTTCGAGCTTCGTCTGAACGGCTTTCGCAGCAGCCATCTTTAGTTCGCCGCGCAGGCGTTTCGTCTCAACGGCTTTCGCCGCGGCCTCTGCACGGTGTTGCTGTGGATGAACTCCGAGCTCGTGCCCGTTGGTCTCCGAGAGATCGAGGCCGTAATGCTTCGCCGCCTTCTCAATGTTTGCGAATGCGAGCTCCCGATCCGCATCGGATACACCGATGACTTGGTCGAATCGTGCAACGGCGTTGCGCACGTGCGTCGCGTCTGTCAGCGGCTCTTTGCGCAGCTTCGGAAATGCGAACACGCTGTCGGGCAGATCGCTTTCCATGGTCAGATGGCCATGCTTCTCATGAGGTTGCCACGTGGGTCGGATCGCTTTCATTTTTCACCTCCACGCGGGCGGAACAGACTCCGCCGGCGTATTTCCGCGGCTGTATGCCGCCGGCTCTCTAACGCAGGCGCGGCGCCGTCGCAGTGCCGGTGGAACACGCCAGCCGTGACGCGTGATCGCTGTCGGTGCAATTTCGGGCTGGCGGGAATGCACGGCGTGCCTTGACCGCCAAATCCGCCGCATCGCATTTAGTGTTGTAATCAAGCCGGCTCGCTGGAAATCTGTACGATCCACGGTCCAGGTTCATCAGCCAGATGAAACACCTGATCGCAATCGGCTCCCTTGTCATCGCCACATCGTGCGCCACGACTCCTCGGGCCGCGCTGCACGACATGGCGCTCGACGGCTTGGGCCGCTTCACGACGAAGGACACCCCAGCGCTTCGCGTCGGCAAGATTTCAATTCATAGCGCGCCGCTGTTCGATGCGGACGAGGCGAACCGCGGCGTTGCGTATCGCGTGGCCGACGCGCTCACGGTACGCACGCCGGAGGCGCTGATTCGCAGATTTCTTCTATTCCGCGAGGGCGAAGAGTTCGACCAGGAGAAGCTCACCGAGAGCGAGCGCAATCTGCGAACGTTCGACTTTCTCGCGGCCGTCACGATCACGGCGGAGCCGCCGCACGATGGAGTCGTCGACATCGACGTGAACACACGAGACGCGTTCACGACAGAGATCGACGCCGATTTCTCGAATGACGGCGGCCGGTCGCTGTACGACGTCTCGCTCACGCAGCTCGACCTGTTCGGCCGCGGCGACGCGCTCGGATTTCGCATGGCTCAGAAACGGGAGCGGCGCGTCAAGTCGATCGAGTTCACCGATCCGGCGCGGTTCGGCCGGTACTGGAATACCGACGCGATGCTGGCGAAGAACTCCGATGGAAACGAAGAGCGTCTCTCGATCGAGCGGCCGCTCTTTTCGTCGTTCACGGATTTCACCGCCAGCGCGCTCACCGATCACCTGCTGCAGACCGCGCGCATCTACCAGGACGCCGCGATCGGCGCGCGCTTTCGCCAGCAGCACAGGGAGGTGTCCTTGATGGCCGGGTCGGCGCTCGCGACGGGCTCCAGTGGAAACTTCCGCGTGCTGGCCGGAATCGATTTCCTCACGGACACATTCACCCCGGACTTTGGCGTCGCGCCTGACAATCGACGTTTTCGATTCGTGCAGCTCGGCTTCGATTCGACGGCATTCGACCTGATCAAAGAAGCGCACGTCGACTTCGGACTCAAGGAGCAGGATTTCAATCTCGGTCCCCACGCGTCGGCCGACATCGGTTATTCGCCAACGGGGATCTGGCGCATTCGCACTGTCGAATCGATCGGTCACCGTCTGGCAAGGCACAGCTTCGTCGTCGCGCAGCTCGTGGCCTCGACTCGCGGCGGTGCGACCAACCGCAACACGATCGTCTCCGGCGACACGAAGATCGTCCTCAGATTTGCAACCACCTATCCGGCGGCGCTCGTCTCGCGGATACGCGTGGACATCGGCTCGCGGCTCGATCGAGACGTGCAGTTTTTCGCCGACGGTCAGAACGGACTTCGCGCGTATCCGAACTTCGCGTTCGAAGGAAGCCGCCGCGTTCTGCTCAACCTCGAGCAACGCGTCTTTCTGGGCCGTGAGGTTCTGCAGATCTTCGAGCCCGGCGTGGCGATTTTTCTCGATAACGCGTGGCTGCGCGGAGAGCACGCTGACGCCGGCGCCGGCGTGCGTTTCGCGATCCCGCGATACGAGTCGGCAATCATTCGCATCGATGCGGCCTACGCATTCACCGGAAGCCCGATCAGCAGGCGCGGGATGGTGATCTCCGTGGCGACGACGCAGGCGTTCTGAGTTCGGCGGAGGACCGCTCGTCGGCACCCGCCGGGCGCTGATCTCGTCGTCGTGAGCACGGTCACTCCGAGAGTGCCAGCGCCGCACTGACATCCCGCCATCGGACTTCCATCGTGAAGCGATGACGCTCCTGACCGGCGGCGAGCCCGCAAAACCGGCTGCGCCGCCCGCGTGGTTCTCGCTGCCGCCGCAGGAGATCTTCGACCGCCTTCAAAGCAGTCCCGCCGGCCTCTCGACAGCTGAGGCACAACACCGCCTCGAGCAGTACGGCCGAAACGAGCTTCACGAGCGAAAAGACCTGTCGCGGCTCGACGTTTTCGCGGCGCAATTCAAAAATCCGCTTCTTCTGGTCCTCGTCTTCGCCGCGATCGTTGCCGGTTTTACCGGTGAGTGGGCCGATGCGGTCATCGTCATCGTCATCATTCTGGCAAGCGCAGTTCTGGGCTACGTGCGCGAATATCGCGCCGCATCCGCTGCGGCGGCTCTCCGATCGAGGATCCGCACACGCGCGAACGTGCTCCGCGATGGTGCCGCGCAACAGGTCGCCGTGGAGGAGGTCGTACCCGGCGATGTCGTTCTTCTCTCGGCGGGCAGCATCGTTCCCGCGGATTGCATCGTGCTCGAATCGACGGACTGCTTTGTCAGTGAGGCGGTGCTGACCGGAGAGAGCTTCCCCGTCGAAAAGAGCGCGGAGACGCTGCCTGCGGCGACACCCGTCGCCAAGCGCACGAATTGTGGTTTTCTCGGAACCAACGTTCGCAGCGGCACGGCGCGCTGCATCGTCGTCGAGACCGGCCGGGCGACGGAGTTCGGCGGCATCGAGCACCGGCTGGCGCTGCGCCCTCCGGAAACCGACTTCGATCGCAGCACGCGCCGCTTCGGGTCCTTTCTGACCGCCGCGATGCTGCTCATCACGCTGATCGTCTTTGTCATTGACATCATCCTGGGACGGCCTGTCGTCGATACACTCCTCTTTTCGGTGGCACTCGCTGTGGGCCTCAGCCCGGAGCTGCTGCCGGCGATCCTGAACATCAACCTGTCACGCGGC
>DATIZY010000365.1:0-5854 GCA_035516895.1 Thermoanaerobaculia bacterium
CGGCTCCCGCGATACCTCGCCTAACACGCGGAACCGTACCTCGCCACGCACGAGAATGTTGTAGCGGCCATCGTCGAGAGGCACCGCCTGCTCGATCTCGCCAAGGGTGCCGAGGGTGTGGATGGGCGGGGAACCGAAGTAGTCGGCTTCCCAGCCGGGGCGAAGCAGAATGATTCCGAATCGATGATCGGCGGCGACCGCGTCGGTGATCATCTGCCGGTAGCGCGGCTCGAAAATGTGCAGCGGAAGCCGCGTTCGGGGAAAGAAGACAAGGTTCGGCAGCGGAAAAATCGGCAGCAGAAACTCGCCTTCCGGCCATTCGCCCATGCAACGATTCTACGACGCTCGCCGGACGGTTCGCGTATCAACAGTGTGCTCGGGATCACGCTCGCCATGCTTTTCGCAGGCCTGCCCGGCGGATCGTAGGGCACGCCTGCGGCGTGCCGAATCCACGGTGCGCCGGAATTCGGCACGGCACAGCCGTGCCCTGCACGCAACCAATGGCGCCGGACGTGGCAGTCGCGACTTGCTTTATCCTGCCTCGCGATGATCGCTGTCCTCTTCCCGCGCTTCGATCACCCGGCGATCGAAGAGCGATACGCCAGCTGGCAGACGCAGATGCTCCTGAAAAAAGAGGATGGTGCCGAGTTCGCTTTCTACGACCCGCAGGAGCCGGCATCGCTCGCGGCCGGTCTCGTCGAAAGCGACCATGCGCTCGTGATCACCGATCCGCTGCTGCTGCCGCCGAAGCGCCTCGCCACACGGCTGCGCGAGATTCTCGTGCACACACCCGAGGTCGTCGCCGCGCTGCCGGTCAGCAACCACGCCGAAAATGCGGCGCAGCGGCGCACGCCACCGGCGCAGTACCTGACCTTGCGCGAGTTCGAACAGGTCACGGCCACGATGCAGTCGTCCGATGCGGAAACGGAGCGCGTGACGTGGGACCGCTCCGATCCCGCAGCCTTTCTCTGCCGCACCGCGTTTCTCGATGAAATCGACGATCCGCCGAGGCGAGCGATCGAGGGACGAGAGGTCGTGATCTCCTCGAACGATTACGTGCATCGCTGGAGCTCGCTGCGCGGCGAAACGCGCGAGGACCTGCTCGCGCGAATTCCGGCGAGCGCGAAGTCCGTCCTCGAATTCGGCTGCGGCGAGGCGCTCCTCGGCGCCGCGTTGAAGGCGAGGCAGAAGTGCCGCGTCGTCGGCATCGAGCTCGACGCGCAGGCCGCGGCGGTCGCGCGCAAGCGCATCGATGACGTCTACAACGGCGATGCCCGCGAGATCGTCTCGCTCATTCGCGAGCAGTTCGACTGGATCGTCGGCGGCGACATCGTCGAGCATCTCGACGAGCCGTGGTCGTTCCTCGCCGAGCTGCGCCGTGTCAGCGCGCCCGATGGTCATCTCCTGCTGAGCATTCCGAACGTCGCACACGCGTCGCTCGTCGCCGATCTTCTGCACGGCCGCTTCGATTACGTCTACATGGGTCTGACGTGCGTCGGCCATCTCCGATTCTTCACGCGCCGCACGATCGAGGACATGCTGACGATCGCCGGATGGAAGATCGTCGAGATCGCGCCGCAGGACATGGTGCCGACCCGCGGCCGCGAAGAGCTCCTGTCGATGCTCGCTGCATCGAGATTCGCGTACTCGAAAGACGATCTCCTTCCCGCCGGCTACTACGTCGTGGCCCAAAATGGATGATGGGTTACGATTCGCGCGTGCCCGACCGAATCGAAGCGCTCGCGTCCGATCTCGCGACGGCTCCCCCCGCCGAGCTGCACGACCGGCTGCGCGAAGCGGTGGCCGGTCTCTCGCTCCGCGATCGCTTCACGCTTTTGCATCGCCTCGGCGTCTACCATCATCCCGACTCCTTTTCGGGACCGGCGGCGACGCTCGAAGAGACCGCCGCGCTCCGCGACGCGCTGCCGACGATCGCGGCGCAATGGAACGTGCGAACGCTGCTCGATGTGCCGTCCGGCGATTTCGCGTGGATGCGTCATCTCGATCTCGATGTCGACTACACCGGCGCCGACATCGTCGCGGAGCTCGTGCAGCAGAATGAGAAACGATACGGCTCCGCGCGCCGCCGCTTCGTCGTACTCGATGCGACCGCCGATCCGTTGCCGCGCGCCGATCTGATCCTGTGCCGCGACCTGCTGATTCATCTCGGTACCCGCGACGCGTTCGCGCTGCTGAAGAATTTCGCCGCCAGCGGATCGCGCCTGCTGCTGACGACGCATTTCGCGGGGCGCACGTCGAACCCCGACATCGTCTCCGGCGACTTCCGGCCGGTCAATCTCTGCCGTCCGCCGTTCAATCTTCCCGCGCCGCTTCAAATCATCAATGAGCACAGCCGTCTCGGCAGCGGCGAGTTCGCCGATCGATCGATGGCGCTGTGGGAGCTGCCGTCGATTCGAGACGCTCTCCGATAAACGCTGGGCGCCGCTCCGATGCACATCGCGTGGCTCATCGAACAGACCGGCATCACCGGCGCGAACCGCGTCGTGCTCGCGCTCGCAGACGCGATGGCCGCGCGCGGTCACACCTGCACGATCGTCACGACCGACGCGCCTCTGCGATGGCGCGCATCGAGCGCCGAATGGAAGTACATCGACGGCTGGAACGAGATGCGCGGCAGCTCCGACTTCGAATTCGTGATCGCCACGTCGCGAGACACGATCGATGCCGCGAGGCGCGCCGCAGAGCGCTTCGCGTTCTACGCGTTCGACTCGGAACCGCCGCCGAACGTGCGCGCTCTCGCGGCTTCTCGCACGATGAGCGGCGAGAATGTGACGTACATCGGCGCGATCGTCGACGACGATCTCTTTCGCCAGAAGCCCGCGCGTGAGCACGAGCCGCCGCGCGTCCTGCTGTCGGGAGCGGCGCACGAAGAGCGGCGCGGTGTCGACGACGGCTATCGCGCCGTCGCGCATGCCCGGTGGTTTCATCAGCGCCTCGACCTCGTGCGCGTGTCGCCGTTCGTGCCGTCGCGCGAGGAGCCGCTCGATTCCGTGCAGGAGTTTCACGTCGGCCTGTCGGCGGTCGAAATGACGCGCCTCATGCACTCGTGCGACATCGTTCTCGCGCCCGATCATCGCGAGGCACGCTTCTCGCTCGTGCCGATGGAAGCGCTCGCCGCCGCAGTGCCGAGCGTGATGACGTCGATCCCGTCGTTCCTCTCGTTCGATGCAAAGCAGGATTTCGCGCTGTTCGCGCGGGACGACGATCCGGTCGAGCTCGGCGAGCGCCTCATCGAGCTCCTCGAGGACAGCGATCTGCGCGACCGCCTTCGCGCGCGCGGGCGCGAGGTCGCGCAGCAATGGCGGGCGGCGGAGGTCGCCGATCGATTCGAGAAATTCCTCACCGGCATCACGGAATGAGCCCGACAGGCCCGACGTTTCGCGCGTCGGCAACGTATACTCGAAACGAAGTGAATCCATTCGAGGGTGAAGTGGTGTCTGTGGTGCCCGAAAGCCTGGCCGCCCCCGCCGGAACGCTCGTCGCCGAGCCGTTCCTGCATTACAGCGCCGAGCGCATTTACAACACGCTGACGGACAGTTTCCTGTCGGCGGGCGAGCCCGGCTTTCAGGAGCTGCAGCTCATTCGCAACGGGCAGATCTCGCCCGCCGATCTTCCGGAAAATCTCATGCAGAGCCTCCTTTCCGGCGGATGGCTCATGGAATCCGGTGCGGATCCCGGCTCGCGCTTCCGGCTCAAATACGTTTCGTTCGAAGCGAGCACGGTCTGCAATCAGGGCTGTTACTTCTGCCCCGTGTCCGTCGATCGCCGCGAAGACCATTCGATGACCATGGAGATGTACGAGCGGATCACGGCACAGCTCGCCGAGCATCGCGCGACGATCGACGGCGTGTCGATGATTCACTACAACGAGCCGACTGCCGACAAGCGATTCCTCGATCAGGTGCGCGTGCTCAAACGCTACGGTCTGCCGCCGGCCGTGCTGACGAATGCGACCGGCCTGACACCGGATCGCGTCGACGCGATTCTCGACATGGGCGGCCTTCGCTATCTTTCCGTGAATCTCTCCACGCTCGATCGCGAGCGATACAAAGCCGATCGAGGCGGCGACCACCTCCGGCTCGTGCTGCGCAATCTCGATTACCTCAAGGACAAGCCGCTCGCGCCGAAGATGGACCTCGCGGTCCTCGGCAGAGGCGACGCGACGCATCGCAAAGACTACGAGGAAATCCGCGCGTATTTTGCGAAGTCGCGCTTCGACGTGCAGTACTACGAAGTCATGGACCGCGCCGGCGCCATTCCCCTCGGCCTCCGGCCGGAGAGACCGCACGCGCGTTTGTGCGGCTGCGAACAGACCGGCTCGCGCGTCGTGCAGTGGGTCCACATCACGCCGCACGCCGACTGCGTCCTCTGCTGCCAGGACTACAAAGACAACTACATCGTCGGCAATCTTCACCAGCAGAGCCTCGACGAGATCCTCTCGGGTCCGCGCATGTCGCTCATGCGGCGCTGGGTCTACGGAATCGAGGAAGCGCCCGCGGACTTCATCTGCCGCGGATGCATCTACGCGCTGACCTCGTGAAATGATTTTTTACCTCCTCGGCGACTACGCCCCGCAGAGCTGGGGCAACGGCATGATCTACGCGCATGTCGGCATCCTGCGGGAAGCCGGATACGACGCATGCGCCCTGCATCAGCACGCACCGTTTCGTCCCGATTGGCTCGATGTCGACGTTCCGATCCGCTATCTCGACGAGGCGGGGTTCGCGGCGACGGAGCAAGACACCGTGGTCGTCCCCGACGTACTCTCGACCTCGCCTTCCGTGCAACAGTTTCCGTGGCATCGCATCGTCTTCGTCCAGGGAAGCTTCTCGATCGTGTACGGCCTCGGCGATCACGCGGATTATGCGGAGCTCGGCTTCGAGACCGCGATCACAATCCTTCCCCACATCGCCCGCGTCATCGAGCGCCACTTCGGCGTTTCGGCAAACGTCGTTCCGCCGTTCATCGCACCATATTTCTTTTCCGGCGGCGAGATCGAGCGCGCGCGGCGCGTGCTCTTCCCGCTCAAACCGGGCTACGGCGCGTTCGGCATCCCCGATCAGGAAATCGCACGTCGTTTGCTGCAGAAAGAAATCGCAAAGCGCCCGCAGTGGACGTTCACGCTTCTCGAGAAACTCAGGCATCGCGAAGTCGCGGCGCTCATGCAATCTTCGATGTTTCTCGTGAACGTGTATTCGCACGAAGGATTCAACACGACCGTGCCCGAAGCGATGGCGGCCGGCTGCGTTCCCGTTTGCTACGAAGCCGGCGGCGGCGTCGACTTCCTTCGTCCCGGCGAAAACGCGATCGTCTTTCCGAACCAGCACGTCTACCCGCTCATCGATCGCGTCTGTCAGCTCATCGATGATTTCGACGGCGCGCGAACGCAGGATCTGCTGCAGCACATTCGGCGCGGCGGACACGAGACGGCCAAAACGTTCAATCGCGAACGGACCGCGGATGCGCTGCTCCGATTCTTCTCGGCGAGAGGCGCGTGAAGATTCCGGCGATCGGCTTCGGCACGTCCCCGTATCGGCCTGGAAAGCCGCCGCTCGACGTCGAGCCGTTCGTTCGCGAAGCCGTCGCCGCAGGCTATCGCCTATTCGACGTCGCCGAAGGCTACGGAAACGAACGCGCGGTCGGGCGAGCGCTGCGCGATGTCCCGCGTGAGGAGCTCGTCATCATCGGCAAGGTCTGGCCGACGAACTATCGCGCGAACGATCTTCGACACGCGTGCGAGGGATCGCTTCACCGCCTCGGCCTCGATCGTTTCGATTTCTATCTGCTGCACTCGCCCGGCGCGATGCGGCACATTGCGCCGCTCGAGGATGCG
>DATIZY010000366.1:0-7737 GCA_035516895.1 Thermoanaerobaculia bacterium
GGCGCGGGATGTTTCGCGCCAGGCCGAGCTGCGCGATGCGGCGGCACGCTCCTGCGCGGCGCATGTCCGGGCCATGCTCGATTTTCACGAGATGGGCGTTCCGGTTTTCGATTACGGAAACAACATCCGGCAGGTGGCTAAGGATCAGGGCGTCGCGAACGCGTTCGATTTTCCCGGGTTTGTGCCGGCCTACATCAGGCCGCTGTTCTGCGAAGGCAAAGGGCCGTTCCGCTGGGCCGCGCTGTCGGGCGACCCGAACGATCTCTACGTCACGGACGAAGAATTATTAACACTATTTCCTAATGATAAATTATTACATCGCTGGATCCGCATGGCGCAGAAGCGCGTCGAGTTTCAGGGTCTGCCGGCGCGTATCTGCTGGCTGGGCTACGGCGAGCGCGCGAAAGCGGGGCTGTTGTTCAACCGGCTCGTCGCGGAGAAGAAAGTGAAAGCGCCGATCGTCATTGGCCGCGATCACCTCGATGCCGGCTCGGTCGCGTCGCCGAATCGCGAGACCGAGGGCATGAAGGACGGCTCCGATGCGATTGCCGACTGGCCGCTGCTCAACGCGATGCTCAACGCGGTCGCCGGTGCGACGTGGGTATCGATTCACCACGGCGGCGGAGTCGGCATCGGCTACTCGATTCACGCAGGAATGGTCGTCGTCGCCGACGGCACTTCCGCCGCGGCCGAGCGGCTGCAGCGCGTGCTCACGACCGATCCCGGGACCGGCGTGATGCGCCACGCCGACGCTGGCTACGAGCGCGCGATCGAGGTGGCGAAAGAGCGCGGCGTCGATCTGCCGATGATCCGGTAGCGCCTGGGCCTGGTTCGCGGTTCGCCGCTGGCTCCCTCATCCGAGCGAAGCATCGAGTGATCGCGAGCCTCAGCCTGCGAGTGCGAGCTACTTGAAAAGGATCCTGTCCGCGCCCATTTCGCGCAGCCGCAGCAGCTTTTCAACGGGCACGGCGTTGTAGCCCTTCGCGCTCAAATCGCGGATGTATTCCGGCGTCACGCCGAAGATCCCCATCTCGCTCAGCTGATGCGCGGTGAGCTTGTCGTAGCCGAGCTTGCGGTACTCCTCGATGCGCGCGGCACTCACCCGACCGACGCGCAGGTCGGTCAGCTGCTTCGCCGTGAGGTCGCTGAGTCCCGCCGCATTCAATTCGCGCACGTACGCCGGCGAGACGCCGAGGATCGCGCCGTCGGCGAGCTGATGTGCGGTCAGATTCGTGTAGCCGAGTGCGCGCATGTCGTTGATGTAGGCCGCGTCGACGCGGCCCACCCGAAAATTTACGGCGTCCCGCAGCGAGAGATCGGGATAGCCGGCTGCCGCGATTTCGCGCAGAAAATCGGGCGTAATGCGGAAAATGGCGATCTCTTCCACTTCGTGCTGCGTCGGCTGGTATCCCATCGCGCGCAGGCCGCGGAGCGTCTGCGGCGAGAAGTCGTTGATGGCGAAGATCAGCAGCATCTCGTCTTTGAATTCGCGGTAGCCGAGGGATGCCATTTCACCGATGAAGGTGTCGCTCGGCACGAACGTGTAGTGGCCCGCGCCCGCGCTGTCCGCCACACGGCCTTCGAATGCGATCGTGCCGGCGGCGCGGCGCAGCTCGAACTGCACGTTCGATCCCGTGCCCGTGAGGTCCGCCTGCGACAACCCGGCGAACGCGGAAACCGGCTCGTCGAAGCTGCTCACCGACTGCCGTTTCTCCTTGCCGTGGAAGATGGTCACCTCGAGCCGGCCGTTTTCGAGATTGGCTGCCCAGACGCCGTGGCGGACGTCGGTCGACGCGAACGCGCCGAAGCACATCGAAACAGCAGCCATTGCGATCACAAGCGTTTTCATGATGGCGTTCTCCTCAGGTGCGCCATCATCTACGAAACGATTCGTATTGTCAACGAAAGATTTCGTAGATCGATCGGACCGGTGGGTATTGGAGGATTCGGGAAACGAACCGCGTTCAACTGCACGCAGCGGCCGCGCGGCGAAGGGCAGCGGTCAATGCGCGTCGGCGAGCTCGACCCCAAGCCTCTTCAGCTCGCGCTCTGCGGCCCTCGCCTGCCGCGGGCAAAGGCAGCGGAGGTCCCAGATCGATTTGAACGTGACGACCGCAGCATCGCGATCGGTCATCACCTTACGTCGTGCAGCGTCGAGCTCCGCATCGACCTCGGCCTCGCGCGCGCGGACCTGATCGCGCACGACCCGCTCGACATCGCTGACGCGCAGCACGCCGCGCTCGTTCGCCACCTTCCCGAGCTGCCTGCCATCGGCGTCGACGAGCACGGCGGCCGGCAGCGCACCGCTAGCGCCGAGCTTCTCGATCATCGCCGTATCGTCGGCGCGCACGACATCCATCGCCACGCATTGCGCCGAGTAGGCCGTCAGCGAACGGGAGAAGAGCATGTCCGAGTGTTTGAAATCATCGGCAGATGCGGGGATCCAGAACAGCGTCAGCGGCGATTTCGGCGGCGCGTCGCCCGGCATCAGGACTTTCCAGGGGACAAACGTCACCGGACCGGCGAGATCATCGCCGAACGCTGCGGCCGAAAGCAGGACGAGGGCAATGGAGGCCGCGAGTCGGACCCACGCGACGCGCATGCGCAACTCCTCTCTCCAGTGCCGCGGATTATAGTCTCGCCGCATGAAACGGGGTCTCCTCCTCATGGTCCTGTTCGCCCTTTCCGCATCGGCACAACAGGTCGTTCTTCAGCCGATCGCCACCGGACTCTCCTCCCCAGTCGGTCTCGTCAACGCCGGCGACTCGCGGATGTTCATCGTCGAGCAGACCGGCCGCATCGTCATCTACGACGGCACGCATGTCCTTGCGACCCCATTTCTCGATGTCACCTCGCTCATCTCCTGCTGCGACGAGCGCGGACTCCTCGGGCTTGCCTTCGATCCGCACTACGCGTCGAACGGACGCCTTTTTATCGACTACACCGATCGCAACGGCAGCGTGACGATCGCGCGCTACAACGTTTCGTCCGATTCGAACGTCGCCGATTCGAGCAGCGCAAACGTGCTGCTGTCGATCGATCACACCGCGTTCTCGAATCACAATGGAGGGCAGCTGCAGTTCGGACCCGACGGGGATCTCTACATCGGTGTTGGCGACGGAGGCGGTGGCGGCGATCCCCTCCGCACCGCTCCCGACCCGACGAAGCTCCTCGGAAAAATTTTGCGGATCGATGTCAGCGGATCGAGCTACGCGATTCCGCCGGACAATCCGTTCGGCAACGAAGTGTGGGCGTACGGACTGCGCAATCCGTGGCGATTCTCGTTCGACCGCTCGAGCGGCGATCTGATCATCGGCGACGTCGGGCAGGACAAATGGGAAGAGGTCGATTTTCAGCCGGCGGGAACTCCGGGCGGCAGAAACTACGGCTGGCACTGCTACGAAGCGACGCATCCCTACAACCCCGGCGATCCGCTTTGCCAGGGCGCCACGTTCACGATGCCGGTTCTCGAGTACTCACACGATGGCGGCGCGTGCGCGATCATCGGTGGCTATCGGTATCACGGGGCGAAGAATCCGCGGCTGCACGACCTCTACTTTTACGGTGACTACTGCACCGGCGCGATCTTCGCGGCGCGACAGATGTCCGACGGCACGTGGAGCTCGCAGCAGGTCACATCGATACCGGACCAGAATTCGCTGAGCAGCTTCGGCCAAGACGCGAGCGGCGAGCTGTATGCGGTCGATCTCAACGGCGCGATCTACCGCATCGTCGATACGAGCGCGCCGCCGGCGCGACGGCGCGCCGCGACGCACTGATCGGATTACCAGCCATGTCCGCACGACGCGCACCGCCAGCGCGGCGCGATGATGAACAGCATGCTCCCGGTCAGCGCGATCAGGAACGCGGCGAACGACTGATCGAACGCGAGACCAAGGCCGAAGACGATCGCCAGGAAGAGGGCGTACGGGGGGAGCTTTCGGACGCGGCGCACGTCCGGCGATCCGCATTCTTCGCATTGCGCCGGTGGCTTTGCCGGTTCCTCGTCGCTCGGCCGCACGTACTCGGCGTGATCGACGCCGTAGACGCGATTCAGGTACGTGTCGCGATCGTCTTCGTCCGGCATGAAGCACAATGTACGGCATGCGGGCGGCGATGCGCTTCGATCGCTTCATCGATGCGCTCGCGCGCGTTGTACTGTCCGATCGAGCTGTCAATCAATACGCGCGCGGCGACCGCTGGAACGCGATCCGCCGCGCGAATCTGCGGCTCTACCTCGAGCGCATCGGCGAGCCGCGCATGATGCTCGTCGGCGAAGCGCCTTCTCATCGCGGCGGCCGCCTGACCGGCATCCCCTTCACCAGCGAATCGATCATGCTCCGGCACCTCGGTCCCGCCTTTCGCAAAGCGACGCCCGGCCCGAAGCTTTCGACCGAGGCGAGTGCGACGATCGTGTGGGGAACGATTGCGTGCATCGAGCCGCGCCCGCTGCTTTGGAACGCGTTCCCGTTTCATCCGTTCGAGCGAGGCAATCCGAAATCGAACCGCACGCCGACGCGGGAGGAGCTCCGCATCGGTGCGCCCTTTCTCGAGCAGCTGATAGGACTCTTTCCGATCGAGATCATCGTCGCGATCGGCAACCTCGCATCGCATTCCCTCACCAAGCTCGGCATCGCGCACGAGAAGGTTCGGCATCCGTCGCAAGGCGGCAAAAAGAAATTCGTTGACGGAATGGCGCGGCTGTCGCAACTTACGCGTGCATGAACAAGAAGAGCCAGATTCAGGCGATCAAGGAAGGGCTCTCGGTGACGCAGCGGCGCTATTCGGGACGCCTGCAGCCGTTCGGACCGAAGTCGCCGCTGCCGACGCGCAATGCGATTCTGCTGTCGACGGTGCCGTCGTCCGCGGAGGAGAAGTTCAACGGCGGAAAAGACGACAAATAGCTCGCTTCGCTCGCGTTGTCAGTTGTCAGTTGTCGGTTGTCGGTTGTCCCCACCCACCCACATAGCTCGCTTCGCTCGCGTTGTCGGTTGTCTGTTGTCTGTTGTCGGTTGTCCCCACCCACCCGCACAGCTCGCTTCGCTCGCGTTTTCAGTTGTCAGTGGCTCCAGCTCCACTGACAACTGACAACTGACCACTGACAACGCGAGCGAAGCGAGCTGTGACAACGCGGCGCGAGCCGATCATCCGCCGATCCGCGACATCTCGACTTTGCGGAGCCCGGCCGTTTCCGACGATCGGATCTCGGAGTAGCGGTCGTCGCGAACGCGCCAGATGTCGCGGATCTCGTCGAGGATCTCCTCATCCGTCGTGCGATTTCGCAGCAGGCGCCGCAGATCGTGGCCTTCCGTCGCGAAGAGGCAGAGATACAGCTTGCCGTCGGCCGTCAGGCGGGCGCGCGTGCAGCCGCCGCAGAACGGCTGCGTAACCGAGGTGATGACGCCGAATTCGCCAGCGCCGTCGCGGTATCGCCAGCGCCCGGCGACTTCGCCAAAGTAGTTCGCGGGCAGCGGCTCAACGGGCCATTCGCGCGAGATCGTTTCGAGGATCTCGCGGCCGGGAACCACATCCTCGAGACGCCAGCCGTTCGTCGTGCCGACGTCCATGAACTCGATGAAGCGGACGATGTGCGGCGTACCGCGGAAGTGCCGCGCCATCCCGAGAACGCTGTTCTCGTTGACGCCGCGCTTCACGACCATGTCGATCTTCACCGGCGACAGGCCGGCCTGGGCCGCGGCATCGATCGCATCGATCACGCGCTTCACGGGGAAGTTGACGTCGTTCATCGCGCGAAACACCTGGTCGTCGAGCGAATCGAGGCTGATGCTGATCCGATCCAGCCCCGCGTCCTTCAGCGCCCGCGCCTTCTCGGCGGTCAGGAGCGAGCCGTTGGTGGTGAGCGTCAGATCGCGGATGCCTTTCGTATGCGCGAGCATCTCGACGAGCGATTCGAGGTCGCGCCGGAGCAGCGGCTCGCCTCCCGTCAGGCGGATTTTTTCGACGCCGAGCTGCGCGAACAGTTGCCCGAGCCGCGCGATCTCCTCGAACGAGAGGAGATCTTCGCGCGGCAGAAACTCGAAATCGCGGCCGAAGATCTCGCGCGGCATGCAGTACGGGCAACGGAAGTTGCAGCGGTCGGTGACCGAGATCCGCAAGTCGCGCAGCGGGCGCCCGAGACGATCGAGGGGCATTGTTGCGAGTGGTAACACGAAACAGGTGGCCGCGTCATCCTGGGCGTTCTTCGTGAACTTCGAATTTCGAATTTCGAATTTCGAATGAAGAATTAAGAATTAAGAATTCAGAGTGCTGCTCGCAAGGATGGCGGCATCGGGCGAAGGATCTCCGGCATCACTTGAAATTCGAAATTCTTCATTCGAAATTCGACATTCGAAATTCTTCATTCGAAATTCTCGCCTTCCGTCATTCATCAGCACTCGTCACCGGCGTGCTCCGAACAAAAACTCGATCATCGGCCGTGCGCGCCGCGCCCACGCCCGCTCGGAGTGATCGCCGCGCGGGTCCTCGCGGAATTCGAGATCGTCGCTGCTCCATCCTTTGCTCAACAGCCGGTCGCGAAGCGTGCGCGCGTCGCGAAGCGTCTCCCGCCCTTCCCGCCCGCCCACGTCGAGCCAGATCCGGGGACGCGGTCCCTCGAAGCGGTCGACGAAGCCGAGGATCGAGCGGTCGTTCCACCATACCGAGGGCGACATCGCCGCGATCCGGCGGAACAGATCCGGCCTCGTCAGGCCGAGGTAGAGCGAGACGAGCCCGCCGAGGGAGGAGCCGGCGGTCGAGGTGTCATCGGGAAGACTCCGATAGCGCGAATCGATGAGCGGCTTGATTTGATCGATGAGCATCCGCGCGTAATCGCCGGCCTTGCCGCCGGCCTGCCGCGAGTCGTCGCGTGTCGGCGTGTACTCGTCGATGCGGCCTGGGCCGGCGTGGTCGATGCCGACGATGATCATCGGCTCGGCCGTGCAATCGCCGATCGCTGCGTCGGCCGCCTCGTTCAGCCGCCACGGCTGCCCGCGAACGAAGGAGCGCTCCGGATCGAACAGATTCTGTCCGTCGTGCATGTACAGCACGGGATAGCGGGTCTCTCCGCGCTCGTAGCCCGGCGGCAGATACACCGTGAGCGGACGCGAAAAATCTCCGACGCGCTCGAGTGTGCCGCGGCGCACCGCCTGACGTCGATTGTCGCGGCGCAGCACGCGGCCGAACGTCGCGCGAAGCGTGTCCCGCATTTCGCGCATCAGGCGGACAACTCTCGATATTTGCTTCGGAAGTGCAGCAGCGGATCGCCTTCGCTCGTCTGCGCGTCGACGACCTCGCCGACGAAGATGGAATGATCGCCGCCCGGAAGCTGGTCGCGCACGGTGCACTCGAGCGTGGTGAGCGCGCCGTCGATCAGCGGTAATCCAAGCATGCCGCGGCGGAGACCGACGCCGGCGAACTTGTCGTCCGCGCGCGATGCGAAGCGCGACGAGATCTGCAGCTGATCGCTGCGCAGGATGCTGACCGCGAATTTTCCGGCGGAGGCGATGGCGTCGTGCGTTTTCACGATGGTCTCGATGCAGATCAGCACCAGCGGCGGGTGCAGTGACAACGATGCAAACGAGGCAACGGTCATGCCGAAGGGCGTTCCATCGACCTCGGTCGTGACCACGGTGACGCCGCTCGCGAAGTGCGACATCGCGAATTTGAAGGCCGCCTCATCCATCGGCGGGCAGTGTAGCAGCGGGTGGCGGGTGGCGGGTGGCGGGGGGCGGGTGGGGG
>DATIZY010000367.1:0-14292 GCA_035516895.1 Thermoanaerobaculia bacterium
CACCACGACGTGCGGCCGCCGCGGAGCCAGCGCTCCATGTTGAAGGCGCGGAAACCTGCGATGCGCTCAGCGTCGACGAAGACCCGCGCGCAACCGGCTTCGACGAACGCATGGATCGCCATGAGAACGCCGAGGACGACGAACGCGACCGCGAGAACGTAGAAGATCAGCATCCAGTGATCGACGACGAGCCGGGAGAACGCTTCGGCGGCATTGTCGACATCGCTGAAATCGAATTTCGAGAGGCCGGCGGCAATCGCCACCGGAACGATGGCGGCGATGATCGAGCCGACGATCAGAATCAAAAAAAGGATGCTCTCGGCGATGCGGATGGCGATCAGCGGCCAGTTGGCGAGCGTGCTGTCGAAGCCGCGGCGGAGGACGTCAGTGGTGCTGCGCAAATGTCTTCCGATAATCCGGCACGCCTGCGAGCTTGACCTCCTCGGTCATTTCGTAGAGGCGGCTCCGCAGGCGCTGTCCGATGCGGTCATCGAGGTCCTCGAGATAGTTCGTGGTGAAGATCGTCGTCCGCTGCGCGTTGTAGCGCGAGTTGATCAGGTAGTAGAGGATGTCCTGCACGAACATCGACGGCTTCTGCGATCCGAGCTCGTCCAGCACGAGCAGATCGACCTCCAGCAGCGGCCGCAGGATCTCCGACTTCGACGGCGCCTCATCGGAATCGAACGAGGCCTGAATCTCCTGGATCAGGTCCTGAAAATTGCTGAAGAGCAGCCGCCCCGGCTTTCCCCCGTCGATGATCTCCAGCAGCGCGGCGACGGCGAGGTGCGTCTTGCCCGATCCGCATGGGCCCATCATCAGCAGGCCGCGGCCGCCGTTGATTCCGGGCATCCACGCGTCGGCGAATTCCTGCACGCGATTCTTGCCGGCGACGAGCGCCGTGTTGTTGCGCGGGTAAAGCGTTTCGAGCCGGCAGTGGTAGTAGCGCGGCGGAATGTTGGCGCTGGTAATGCGCTGACGCCGCCGCAGGTCGCCCTGACATCCGCACGGCTCGACACGCGCCGCCTCGCCCGCGATCGGCACCCAACCCGACCCGTTGCAGCGAGGGCAGGTCGACGCGGGAGACGAGACGGTCATGTGCTCTCGAGTTTAGCATTCGAGGACTGCGGACTGAGGACTGAGTGAGTCCGACAGCGAACGCTCGGGTGGGCGGGCACTGAGTCCTCAGTCCTCAGTCCTGAGTTCTCAGTCCTGAGTTCTCAGTCCTCAGTCCTCAGTCCTGAGTTCTCAGTCCTTGGTCCTGAGTCCTCTATAATTCCGTCCTCGGGTCATGCCTTCCACACTCTTCGAATATCTGTCCGCGCGTGCGGATGCCGCGACGTTCATCCTGCCGTACGAGCTCGCGAAGACGATGGAGGATCTCTTCCCGCACGCGGACGCGCTGCTGCCCGAGCCCTACAAGATTTTCCCGGCCGACGAGACGCAGCCGCCGATCCTCGGGTTTCCGCTCGCCGAGACGGCGGTGATGAAAGAGCTCGACACGAAGCTCGACCGCTGGATCAGCGACGAGGTCGCGTGGCAGCTGACGCGCAACCCGCAGGCGCGCGACAAAGCGCAGGCCTCGCAGACCGTGTACCTCGGTCCGCTGCTGAGGGTGGCGGAGAACGCGATGATGTCGAACATGCTCAACGACTATCACGCGGTGTTCTGGCTGGCGCACTCGTTCGATGCCGCACGCCACTTCTCCTCGATTCCGCGCCGCGTGAGCCAGGTCGACGCGCAGGCCGGCCGCACGCACGGCGACGCGCTCAAGTACCGCATCTTCGCGAAGTGGTCCGTCGACACGCGCGATCAGATGACCCAGCTCGCGTCGAAGGCCGCGGCGCTCCTCGACGGCGAAGAGCAGCGCGCGCTGCAGTTCTTTCGGCTCCTGCAGGACGACGTCCTGATCTTCACCGAAGAATTCATCGGCCCCGATCTGCGCGAGCTGCGCTCGTTTCTCAACGGGTATCTCCGGCGCGACTTTCAAAGTTTCCGCGACGGATTCGAGCGACTGCGCAACGCGGCGACGGAGCTCCTGCAGCGCGACAAGACGTTCCGGATCGCCCTGCCCTCGTTCGGATTGAATCCCGACCAGGGCATCACCACGGCGGTGCTGCTCGACGCGCGCTTCCAGGCGTTTCTGTTCGAGCTGCCGGCGGTGCAGAACACGCTCTCCCGCGAAGATCGCGAACAGTTCCAGCTGATCGCGCGCCGTCTGCGCGAATTCTCGGTGCTCAATCAGCTTCGGCGCGGAATCGTCTGGATGGTCGTCGCACACGACGGCACGGTGACCGCGGCCGACAAGCGAAGCGGCGTCCTGTATTCGCGATCGACGCGGCCGCTCGATTTCGGCCGCCCCGGCGTGCTCGATCCGATGGTGCATCGGTTCGGGCTGATCTACGACATCTCCAGCTTCACGGAAACGCTCGGCAACATCCGCCGCGCCGGACGCAAGGAAGAGATCAACTCGTACCGTCAGATGCTGCTCTTCCAGCGCCGGCTCGAGACGATCGCGCAGCGGCACCGCCTGATGTTCGAAAAGTTCCTGGGCGACGGCGCGTTTTACACGACCCGGCGCGCGATCCATCTCGTCCGCGGCGCGGTCGAGATCCAGCGCGACTACGCACAGATGCGCAAAAAGGGCTTCGCGTTCAACAAAGGCCTGCGCATCGCGCTGAACTTCGGTTACTACCGCCTGCTGCCGATGAAGGGGACGGGATCGTCGAGCGAGAAGATCACCGAGTTCTACGGCCCCGGCATCGTCGAGCTCTCGCGCCTGACGACGGGAAAAGCGAACAAGGAGATCGAGGAGTTCGCGTCGTTTCTCGTCGCGCACGGCTACGAGCCGCTCAAAGTGCAGAACTTCTTTGCGCCGCTGGCGCGCGGCGTGGACGTCATCGACCACGAGCAGCACGCGCGCGAGTTCTACGCCTACGTCAACGCGAACGGGCATCTCGTCAACGAGGGCATCGTCGCGTCGGCGTCGCTGCTCAACGAGCTTTCCAACGATCTGATCAACGAGGGACAGCAAATCTACAGACTGCGAAGCCCGTGGGGCGTCTACTTCGGCATCGATCCCACGGTCGAGGGACTCGAATTCGTGGGCGTCCGCCTGATCGGAATGGTTTCCCTCAAGGGCCTCGACAACATCGAAGTCGCGGAAATCCTCCCGTTCGCGCCGGGCGAAGTGGAAGCGGCGCCGGTCAACACTGCCGAATCCCTCGTCGTGCTGCTGCGGCAGGAGTTTCATCAGCGCGCCGACGGCGGCATGGCGTCCGTCACCGCGGAGACGACGCACGAGAAGCTGATTCCCAGCGAGATCGTCGTCTGCGTGAAGGCCGAGGATTCGAACGGCGGGGAGGTGCTCATCGGCGAATGGGATCCGCTCTCCGATGACGTGCGCAATCCCGTGCGACTTCCGCGCGCCGATTTCCAGCGCCTGTTCGCGCTCAACGGCGAATTGAACAAGGAGAATCTCGCGAACCACAAGCTGAGCGTCCGCGAGATCTACCTTCGGCTCTCGGACCACATCTACACGCCCGCCGTGCAGCTCGCGTCGTACCGCGACGAGTACGCGGCGTTCGTCCTCGGCGACGAGGTGGAAAAGCTGTAGCCGGCGGTTCGTCGCTGGCCGTGCAGTCCGGCCGCTGCTTCACACGAACCACGAAGCACGAAGCACGAATGTGACCGACGCCGAACTGCTAACATCGTTTCGTGCGCGTCGACCACGACAAGCGCGAACTCATCTGCTCGGTCGGTGATCTCGTTTACCCGGCGACGTACCGCCGCATCGGCGTCGAGCGCGGCGACGGCTTCCGCCGCATGTGGATCGGGCAGGACATCCACACGCAACGCGCGGACATGCGCGCCTCGGAAGACGCGAATTACCGCTCCGAAGTGCATGTGGTGCATCGCAAGACGCACGCGAACTGGAGCGTCACGGTCACCGGCCGCATCGACGGTCTTTCGGTCGACGCGGAAAAAGGCGTCGTCTCGATCGAAGAAGTGAAGTCGATCCACTTCGATCTCGAGCTCGAAGCACTCTACAGGTCGGAGAGATTGCAGCGGCATCTGTTTCAGCTGCTGCTGTATTCGCTCTTTCTTTCATCGCAGCCCGGCTTCGAAGGATTTGCCTTCGAGCCGCGTCTTGTGCTCATCGATCTGATCAGCGGCGACACGAAGGAAATCGAAGCGGAGTTCGATCGCGAGTCCGTCGCGGCTGCGCTCGACGCGAGCCTCGACGAGCTCATCGAGCGGCTCGAGACCGACTACGCGCTGATCGTCGCGAAGCGCTCGTTCGCCGACACGCTGCAGTTTCCGTACGAGCGCATGCGGCCGTTTCAGCAGGAGATGATCGATGCCGTTGCGCGCTCGGTTCGCGAGCGCGAGGCGCTCCTCATTTCCGCGCCGACCGGCATCGGCAAAACGATCGCCGCGCTTTACCCCGCCGTTCGCGAGTGTCTGCGGGCCGGAAAGAAGCTGTTTTACCTGACCTCGAAAACCCTGCAGCAGGACGCGGCGATCGAAGCGCTTCGCATGCTCAACGACGGATCGCTTCGCGTGTTGCGCATCCGTGCGAAGCAGAAGATGTGCGCGCACACCGAGATGATCTGCCACGAGGACTTCTGTCCCTTCGCCGCGCGCTACTCCGAGAAAATGGAGACGAGCGGCCTCGTGCAGCGCATCACGAACTCGATGACCTACTTCGATCCCGACCTCACGTACGAGCTCGCGAAATCGACCGAGGTGTGCCCGTTCGAAGTCTCGCTGGAGCTGATCGAGCAGGCCGACGTCGTCGTCTGCGACTACAACTACATCTTCGATCCCTACGTCGGCCTGAAGGCGTATCAGCAGGAAAGCGATTACGGCGATTGCGTTCTCCTCGTCGACGAGGCGCACAATCTCGTCGATCGCGGCCGCGGCTATTACTCGCCCGAGCTGCACGAGAAGAGCTTCGACGCGATCCGCGGCTTTCTCGCCGGCCGGAGCTGCCGCATCGAAGGATGGATCGAGCTGCTCGAGGTGCTCCAGGGCCACATGCAGGACCTGGCCGAAGCGATCGAACATCCGCTCACCCAGGCGCTTTGCGAACCCGACCGCGAGCTCTTCGTCGAGCAGCGCGCCGAGTGGGAGCGCATCGTCATGCATTACATTCAGTGGAAGATCGAGAACCGCATCGCCGAGGAGGACGATCCGCTCGTGGATTTCTATTTCAAGCTCGTGAAGTTCACGAATCTGCTCAGCGAAGACGGCGAGGAGTTCGCGCACGTCATCGAGCGGACTCCGGACGGCCTGAAACTCAAAATCTTCTGTAAAGACCCCTCGCGGTTCCTCGGTGAAATCTTCGAGTCCGCGCACGCCTCGGTGGCGTTGTCGGCGACGCTCGAGCCGTTCGATTTCTACAAGAAAACGCTCGGCTTTCCGAGCGATCGCGCGACGGAGCTCTCGCTGCCCTCGCCGTTTCCGCGATCGAATCGCAAAATCGTCGTGGTGCCGGACGTCGACACGACGTTCAAACAGCGCGCGAATCATTACGACCGAATCGCGCACACCGTGGCCGACATCGCCGAAGCATCCGACGGCAACTTCCTCGCCCTGTTTCCGAGCTACGCGTTTCTGCGAGAAGTCTCCGAGCGGATGCCGACGTTGCGCAAGCAGGTGATGGTGCAGCGCAGCGACATGAGCGATTACGAGCGCAACGCCATCCTCGAAATTCTCCGCGACCGCCGCGGCCGCGACAATCTGATCCTCGCCGTTTCCGGCGGCATGTACGCCGAAGGCATCGATTACCGCGGCGACATGCTGTCGGGCGTCGTCGTCGTCGGCCCCGCGCTGCCATCGGTGAGCTTCGAGCAGGAGCTCCTCAAGCGCTATTACGACGACCAGTACGGCGCGGGCTTCGAGTTCGCGTATCTGATTCCCGGAATGACGCGCGTCGTGCAGTCGGCGGGCCGCGTGATCCGAAGCGAAACCGACATCGGCGTCATCGCCCTGCTCTGCCGCCGCTTCACGCAGGAGTCCTACACGCGGTATTTTCCGAGCGACTGGTACGATGAGTCGCCGCGCGAGTTGATCTCGAAGAAACCGGCGAGCGAGATTCGCGCGTTCTTCGAAGCGAAAACGACTCCGCAACTGAGGCTTGTATGACTGGCGAGCAGCGAGCAGCGAGCGGCGAGCGGGAAACACGGTTTCCGCGTCACGTCCGTTCTTTGCCGCTCGCCGCGCGCTGCTCGCTGCTCGCCCTGATTGCCCTGGCGGCCTGCGCCCACAATCCGCCGCCTCCCCCGCCCACTCCGCCGGCGATGGTGCCGCGAGCGGCCGTCGACGCGATGTGCTCGCGCATGCACGCCGAAGGCATCAACACGGAATTGCGCGCCCTGAAAACAACCCGGCCTCTGATCACGCCGCAGGCCCTCGAGGCCCTCGGCTCCGCGATGTTCTACAGCGGCCACGCGAAAGCGAGCATCACCACCGCGGAATCCGTGCCGGTCGACACCGCGGGATCGTGCGTCGGCCGCGCGATCGATGCGGTGACGCCGAACGATTCCGACGTGATGGTGCTCGAATTTTCGCCGCCGCTGGTGAACCCGTTCCAGCACGGTCAGCTCGGCGTCTTCGCGCGTGTCTCGTTGGGCAACGAAGCGCCGACGTGGTACTGGGTGGCGATCGGCGGCCACGGCGAAACGTGGGCCGCCGCAAGCCCCATCATGATCTCGGTTCGCGAATGATCGATTGGAGGTGGTCATGGCAGGTCCGGTGATCGCTCGTGCCGGCACGGCCCTGCGGACCGACATCGAAGCGGCAAACCATCGACTCGTCGTCGATGAGCCGCTGGCTGCCGGCGGCAGTGACGCCGGCCCGACGCCGTACGATTTTCTCTCCGCTGCGCTCGGCGGTTGCACGTCGATGACGATGCGCGTCGTCGCCAATCGCGAAAACATCCCGCTCCAGGGCGTGGAGATCACCGTCACGAGCGATCGCCAGTACGCGAAGGATTGCTCCGACTGCACGTCGACCGCGGGATACATCCACCGTTTCGACGTGCGCATCAAACTCACCGGCGATCTCAGCGACGCGCAGCGCGAGCGGCTGCTCGCGGTCGCGAAACGCTGTCCGGTCGCAAAAACGCTCACGTCCGAAATCAGAATCGAGGAGTCGCTCGTATGAATTCAATGCTCGAAGAGGTCATCGAGGCATGGGAAGGCACGCGCGAGGGCATCATCGCCGAGGTCGACAACATTCCGCCGAAGGAGTTCGCGTTTCGGGCGTCCCCGAAGAGCCGCAGCGTCGCCGAGCTCGTGCAACACATCATGGAAGTGTCGCTGATGATGGCCGGCGAGCTCACGCGCGAAGACACGAACTTCCGCCGCGCCGAGTGGCCGAAGCTGCTTGCCATGTACTCGAAACCGATCGACGGACTGAGCTCGAAACGCGAGCTGCTGAGCGCGCTTCGATCGACGCTGCGCGACGGCGTGAAGGCCTTTCGGGGCGCGGGCGAGTTGCACATGCTGCAATTCATCACCCGCTTCGACGGCAAGCGCGGAACGCGGCTCGCCTGGTTCAACCACGGCGTCGCCCACGAGAATTACCACCAGGGGCAACTCGCTCTCTACCAAAGACTTATCGGGATCACGCCGGCTCTCACCAAATTGATTCAGGGCGGCGAATAACTGGCACGCATTTTTCAGATTTCGCAAGCAGGTGAATCGGAAATGCCTGGAGACGTCATACGAGCGCGGGTCCTGGTCGCCGACGACGATCAGTCGATCCGCCAGCTCCTGTGCACCATCGTGCGCCGCGAGCATTTCGACGTCGACACCGTCGCTGATGGTGCGGAAGCGATCGCCAAACTGAAGGAACACGAATACGCAGTGATCCTCCTCGATCTGATGATGCCGAGGGTCAGCGGATTCGAAGTCATCAACTATTTGAGGCAGCATCCGCCGGCGGTCAAACCGGTCGTGCTCGTGATTACCGCGTACGCCGATCAGCGCTTCAAAGAGGTCGATTCGACCATCGTCGCCGGCGTCCTCCGCAAACCGTTCGAGATCGCGGACCTCGGCGGCATCGTCCGGCTTTGCATCAAAGGCTACGACGCCGAGCTGACCGAGCGCCTCTACTCGTCGAACGATCGATCGATCCGCAGTTTCGCGCAGCAGCAGATCCACGGCCGCCGCGGCTCTCGCGACGGCAACGAAATGCCGAATTAGTGTCAGGCGTCGGCGTTAGGCGTTAGGCGTTAGGCGTTAGGCGCTAGCGACAGATCTTAAGCGATATACCTGAGACTGCCGGACCTCATGCGTCAGGCGTCAGGCGTCGGGCGTCAGGCGTATGGCGTCGGGCGTCAGGCGTCGGGTCTTACACGACATAGGCGTTGGTGATACTGATCAAGTCAAAGAAACCAGATCTGACGACGACCAACGCGCTCACGCCTGACGCCTCGCCCTAACGCCTAGCGCCTAACGCCGCGCGCTAACGAATTGCTAACGTAGAATGCCCGCCGCGCGACGCCTGACGCCCGACGCCTGACGCCTGACACCCGACGCCTCGCCCTAACGCCTAACGCCCAGCGCCTAACGCCGCGCGCTAACGAGTTGCTAACGTGAGTGCCTGACGCCTGACGCCTGACGCCTGATACCTGACGCCCGACGCCTAAACGAAGCTAACGCGAGCGTCCAGGCCCCGCCCACGTCTCCACCCAGTACTGCAGCATGATCACGGCCCACAGCGGCTTCGCGTGATTGGCGCGGCCGGACCGATGCTCCGCGAGAAGTGCGGAGATCACGCTTTCGTTCAGCAGGCCCTCGTCGCGCAGCCGCTGCGGCGCGAGCAGGCGATCGACTTCGCCGCGCAGACCGTGATTGATCCAGTTCGCGATCGGAACGCTCAGCCCGCGCTTGCGCCGATCGATCACATCCTTCGGCAGCCACACCTCGGCCGCTTTTTTCAGGATCCACTTCGTCGTCGTGCGGCGGACGCGAAGATCCGCGGGAAGGGAGAGCGCGAAGCGCGTGACGTCGCGATCGAGATACGGCGCGCGCGCTTCGACCGAGGAGAGCATCGTCGCGCGGTCGACTTTCACGAGCAGGTTGTCGCGAAGGTAGCTGCGGTAATCGAGGAGCATCGCGCCGGTGAGCGCATCGCGATCGGCGGGAACGCCCGGCATCTCCGGAAGCCGCGCGGGCGGATTCTTCATCGCTGCGAGCGGCAGTCCCGTTCCGAACCACGCGAGATGCCGGTCGATCCACGGCCGCTCGGCGTCGGTGACGAATTTCTTGAGCAGAAATTCGATCGTCACCTTCCGGCTCGACGGCGGCACGCGCTGCACGATCCGCCGCAGCATCGCGCGCGCGAAGCCGGGCAGCGCGTCGTAAATCGGCGCGAGCTTGTGGCCGAGGTACGTGGGATAGCCGCCGAAAAGCTCGTCGGCGCCTTCGCCGCTCAAGATCACCTTGACGTGCTCGCGCGCGGCGCGCGCGAGGAGAAATGTCGGCAGAATCGCGGCGTCGGCGAGCGGCTCGGCGACGCCGTGAACGACGTGCTGCAGCGCGTCGAGCAGCGCCTCTTCGTCCGTCCGGACCGGCACGTGCCGCGTGTGAATGCGCTGCGCGAGCTCGGCCGCGTCGCCGCTTTCGTCATACGATGCTTCCGAAAATTTCGCCGAGAAGGTGTGGACTTTGTCGACGCCGATGAAGCGCGCCGCGAGCGTGGCGAGGATCGACGAATCCATGCCGCCGCTGATGAACACGCCGACGGGAACGTCGGACATCACCTGCTTCTCGACCGCGCGCTCCATCAGCGTCCGCAACTCGCGGACCGCAGCTCGCGGTTCGCGTTTCTCGATCGCGAACGATTCGGGGTCCCAGTAGCGGACCGCTTGCGCGTCCGATTGTGTGAAGCGGACGAACGTGCCTGCCTCGACCCGACGGATCGCGCGGAACATCGTCCGCGGCTCGGGCACGTAGCCGAGGCGGAGGTATTCGGCGAGGGCGATGTCGTCGAGATCGCGGCTGATGTCGGGATGCCGCAAGATGCATTGCAGCTCGGAGGCGAACAGGATCTCGTCGCCGGCGCGTGCGTAGAAGAGCGGCTTCTCTCCCGCGCGATCGCGTGCGAGCAGCAGCGCGTTCGTCCGATGGTCCCAGATCGCAAGACCGAACATTCCGTCGAGCTCGGCGATCGCGTCGCCGCCCCGCTCGAGGTAGAGCGGCAGAATCGTCTCGACATCGGACTTCGACCTGTACGGATAATCGGGATAGCGCGCGCGGATCTCCGCGGCGTTGTAGATCTCGCCGTTGCATTCGAGCCAGACCTGCGAGTCGGGGGCGGCGAATGGCTGATCGGCGCGCTCGTGCAGATCGATGATGCGCAGGCGCTCGGTGCCGATCACCGCGTTCGGATGCGTGAGCACCGCGTGACCGTCCGGCCCGCGATGGCGCAGCGCGTCGCCCATGAAGTCGAGGACTTCCGGATGGCGCAGCGTGCCGCGCTCGGCGATCATTCCGTAGATTCCACACATTCCAAATCATTGGGGTCAGAGCTTCCGTTGTGCTTTTTCTACAACTCGTGGATCCGGAGCGTGTCCGGCTCTACCGCGCGGTAGAAAAAGCACAACTGAAGCTCTGACCCCCTCATCTAGCGGGCGATTGTATACGCGGCGAAATGCGCGCTTTGGGCGACGAGCGTCCCGCCATGCGCCTCCACGAGCGCACGGTTGCTCTTGTCGTTGATGCGGACCACGTAAAGCGTGCCCCGTTTCTGAAATTCGCCCGCGAGCCACTGCGGCGGCTTGAGACGCGCCGAGAAGTCGCTATAGTGACGAGTAATATAGTTGCTCGTGAACTCCTCACCGGTCGGGCTGACGACGATGATCGGATGCTGCAGATAGAACGCCATCGAGCCGGTGAAGGCCTCGATCCCGACGATGTCGCCGCTCCCCGCGTACGGCCGCAGATCGGCGGCCAATGCTTTCTCCGACCGCGTGCCGCCGAGCGAGCGCAGCGTGCCGGCGGTAATGATCGGAATCAGCAGCATGGGAATCGAGATCGCGATCACGGCGAGCTTCGGCCGCGTGAAGATGCCGATGATTCCGCAGATCAACGCCGATGCGGCAAGGATGATCGCTGTTCCCTCGCCGAACGGCACGTGAGCGAAGGGGAGCGCGCCGAGGATGATCGCGCCGAAAAGCGCGAGAGCGACGCCGGCCGAGCGCGTGCGCAGCTTGCCCGCCGCGAGGAGCGCGACCGCCGGCATCAGCGGCAGGATGTACTGCGGCCGTTTCGATTGCGACAGCGAGAAAAAGACGAACGGCACGAGGACCCACAGCATCAAATAGCGGTCGAGCCAGGCGTGCGGGCCGGCTTCACCCTGCCGCGCCCGGCGAAACCCGGTCCTCACGCAAAAAATCCACGGCAGCGCGCCGCCGAACAAATACGGGACGAAGTACCAGGGCGCGCCGGTGCGCTTCAGCGCTTTCGTCGCCAGACGCTGCGCCGTTTCGGTCACGAGCACGTAGCGCAGAAAATCTGGAACGGCGCGCGAGATCGCCCACACCCACGGCGCGATGATGATCACGAACAGAATCACGCCGGCGAACGAGATCAGCGCCCGCGCGCGCTTGCGCCAGATCGCGAACGGAATCGCGACGATCAGCGGCACCGCGAGCGCGACGGGACCTTTCGTGATCACTCCGAACGCCATCGCCGCCCATGCCGCTGCCGTCCAGCGGTTCGCCACTGGCCGCTGGCCGCCGCCCGTTCTGGCTTCGGCCAGGTTCCCGCTCGCCGCCCGCCGCTCGCCGCGCGCCGTGCCGCCGCCAACAGTCAACGGACGATCGTCGTTCTCGATCGCGAGATAGAACGCGACGAGAGCACTGGTGATGAAGAACGAAAGCGCGCTGTCGAAAATCACCGTCCGCGCGAACGCGATGGTCAACGGCATCGACAAAAACATGATCACGGCGATCGGCGCATCGATCCCGACCCGCACAGCGAACCGTGTGAGCAATGCCGCCGTCGCGATCGTGAAGAGCCACGCCGGAAAGCGCGCGGCGAACTCCGTCGGCCCCGTCACCTCCATCACCGCCGCCTCGGACGCGAAATAGACGATCGGCTTGTCGAGATACGGCATGCCGTCGAGGCGCGGCATCACGTAATCGTTCGTCTCCGCCATCTCGCGTCCGACTTCACCGTTGCGTCCCTCATCGGGATCGAGCAGCGGATACGAGCCGAGGTTGATGGCGAGGACGATGGCAGCGAGGATGGCCCAGGCGGCTAAACTCCGCGACATACTTTCGCCATTATGAGAGTGGTCTCGCTCGTTCCTTCGCTCACCGAGACGCTTTTCGCGCTCGGCGCGGGCGATGACGTCGTCGGCATCACCGATTTCTGCATGTTCCCGGAGAACCTCGATCGGCCGCGCGTCGGCGGGACGAAGACCCCGGACATCGCGAAGATCCGGCAGCTTCGGCCCGACATCGTCTACATCAATGTCGAGGAGAACCTGAAGAAGCACGCGGACGCGATCGCGAGATTCGCGCGTGTGATCGCCACCGAGCCGAAGACGATCGACGACGTCGTGAAGTTGATCGAAATGTTAGGCCGAATGCATCATCGCGAGAGGCGGGCGCAGGAGCTGGTCCAACAGATCACAGACAACAGACAACAGAGAACGTCGTTCTCGTTCGTCGTGCCGATCTGGAAGAAGCCGTGGATGTGGTGCGGTGGCGACACGTACGTTTCGAATCTCGTCGAGAGCGTCGGCGGGCGCAATCTGCTTCGCGAGCGGACGCGCTATCCGTCGATCGGGGTGGACGAAGTGCTCGCCCTGCAGCCTGACATCGTCTTTCTGCCCGACGAGCCGTACGCATTCACGCAAGCGGATGCGCACCACCTGGCCCGGACTCTGAGCGCGAGCGCACCGGCTGAGAGCGGCCGAGTGATTGGCCCGTTTCCGGGCCATCTTTTCACGTGGCACGGCGTGCGGACGATCGCCGGACTGAAGTTTCTGCTGGAGGTCGGGTCAAAGATTTGACTGCAGAACTTCTTCGGCCCACTGCCTGATCGTCTCTTCGACGGCGTCGAGCTGCTTCGAGAAGAAGTGATCGGCGCCGGTGACGATCACGCTTTCGGCGTTGCGCACCTGCGGCACCAGTTTCTCGAGCTTCCCGACATCTCCCATCTCGTCCTCGGTGCCGTGAAGAAAGAGGATCGGCTTCTCACAGCTGCGGAGGTATCCGAAGTCGTATTTGTCGACCGGCGTGCCGATCAGAAAGATCGCATCGACCTCGGCGAGCTCGCACGCGACGCGGGAGGCGACCCACGCGCCGAACGAGAATCCGCCGACGATCAGCTTCTTGCCGGGATGCTTTCGCTTGGCCCACTCGATGGCCGTCATGACATCGTCCTGCTCGCCCTCGCCCTCGTCATGTTTGCCGGTGCTCGCTCCGACTCCGCGGAAATTGAATCGCAGCGTCGCGACATTTGCGTTCTCCAGCCCGCGCGCCGCGCGAAAAACGACTTTGTTGTGCAGCGTGCCGCCGCCGAGCGGATGCGGATGGCAGATGACAGCGATGCCGGCGGGATCCTGCAGCTCGCGATAGAGCGCCTCGAGGCGGCCCGCGCTGCCGTAGAGATCGACGTGGCGCAGCGGCTTCGGATTCATGCGAGCACCACGATCGTCCGTTCATGCCGAGCGAAGCGACGCATCTCCGGTGCTGCAGCGGCCATGCTCCATCGCCACACCGATCCTTCGCGCTCCGCGCTCAGGATGAATTGAACGCGGCTCATGCGAGCTCCACCAGGATGCATTCGCCATCGATGCGCACTTCATGCGTCGCGATTTTCAGCTCGCGAATGCCGAGGCACTGACCGGTGGAGATGGAGAAGGACCAGAGGTGCCACGGGCAGACGATCTCGTCCTCGCCGATGATGTCGCCCTCGCCGAGCGGACCTCCGCGATGAGCGCATGTGTTGTCGGTGGCGAAGAATCCGCGCGCGGTGTGATAGAGCGCGATCCTCTGTTCGCCGATCGTGCAGACGCGCGCTCGGCCGACGGGTAGGTCTGACGTTCTGGCGACTTCGATGAACACTTGCGTTTACGCGCTGAGCGAAGGGAAGCGTCTCCCGTTGCCGCAGCGACTGCGCATCCTACATGCGCCTGGCCGGAATGCCGGCGGCCGGAGATCTTCGCGCCTGGCGCTCAGGATAAATGGAAAACCGGCCGCGGGATTCCATCACGTCCGACCGCCGCCGTTCCATCCCACACGCCGGGAATCGCAGTCGAGCACGACGG
>DATIZY010000368.1:0-8234 GCA_035516895.1 Thermoanaerobaculia bacterium
CCTTGTAGACGCGCGAGGGCCGTGGAATCTAGCCACCGTAGAAAATTTAAGATTTAAGGTCTGACCCCACGAGGCGCGCGGTTGTTGGCGCGCCCGTTGCGATTATCCGAAGCAGTTGTCCATGGTCCAGGGAGAATAAAATGATCAAATCAAAGAAGTTAACAGCCCTCTTCACCGGTACGGCGGCAGTGCTGATGCTGACCGGAACGTCCGCTTTCGCGGATTCACGTCATCGCGCTGAGACGAATCGCGGGCACGATCAGCAGCAGGCCCAGCAGCGCGAATCACGCACGCAGAACAATGCGGGACGCACATGGAATCGCGCGCAGGCGCAGCCGCCGCAGCGCACGTGGAATCGATCGCAGGCGCAGGTGCAGACGCAAACGCAGCCGCGTTCGTATCAGCGCTCGCAGACGTACTCTCAGCCGAGCAGCCAGGCGTATCGCTTCGACGGTTCGAATCGCGCGAATTCCTATGCGCGACCTCAGGCGTATCGCGGTTCGTACAACCGCGCGCCGGTCGTTCACGAGAGCCGCAGCTACGCAGGCCGAGTCGAACGTTACGAGCCGTATCGCGGCGGATTCCGTGTCTGGATCGGCGGCGCGCCGTATCCGTTCTTCGTGTCGGCGGATCTCTGGCATCGCTACGGCATCCGCGTCGGCGCGACCCTCAGCCTCGGCGGCTACTGGGATCCGCTCGGCTACTACGACGTGTACAACGTCGGCCAGTACAACGACCAGACTGCGGGCGATCTGCACGGCGTCGTCGAGAACATCGATTACGGGCGCGGCACCGTCGTCATTCGCGATGATGTTTCCGGCGCGTTCGTCACCGCGACTCTTCGCGGCAACGATCCGAGGCTCGGAAGCATGCGCCCCGGCGACTACGTCGATCTGAACGGCGCGTGGAACCGCGCAGGCGTGTTCGATGCGTACGGCGTTTCGGACCTCCGTCCGGGCTACGCCTACGGCCCCGCGCCGGCGCAGCCATACGATCAACCCCAGTATTAGAGCGAGCAACAATGGAGCGCCGGCTCTCCAGCCGGTGGACGTGGAGCCGGCCGGGAGCCGGCTCTACGTCATCGCCGCTCGCCGCCAGCCTCCCGCTTGATTACAATCGCGCGCCATGTTGGCGCGCGTTCTTCTTTTTGCCGCTCTTCTCAATCCGCAGCTGTATCAGGACCTGCACTGGCGTCTCATCGGACCGTTCCGCGCGGGCCGCGTGCTCGCGGTCAGCGGCGTTCCGGGTGAGCCCGATCATTTCTATTTCGGCAGCGTGAACGGCGGCGTTTGGGAGACGCGCGACGCCGGGCGCACGTGGGAGCCGATCTTCGACTCCGAGCCGGTCGGATCGATCGGCGCGCTCGCTGTCGCGCCGTCGAATCACAACGTGATCTACGTCGGCACCGGCGAGGCCGACATGCGCTCTGACATCGCGCAGGGCGACGGCATGTACAAATCGACCGACGCCGGAAAGACGTGGATGCACATCGGCCTCGCCGATTCGCAGCAGATCGGCCGCATCCTCGTCGATCCGCGCAACGCCGACCTCGTCTACGTCGCGGCGTTAGGCCATCCGTACGGGCCGAACGCGGAACGCGGCGTCTTCCGCTCGTCCGACGGAGGCACTCACTGGACGAAAATCCTCGGGCCGAACAGCGACACCGGCGCGACCGACCTCGCGTTCGAGCCGGAAAATCCGAGGACGATCTATGCCGCGCTGTGGCAGACGCGGCGCACACCGTGGAGCGTCTACCCGCCGTCGAACGGCCCCGGAAGCGGACTTTTCAAATCGACCGACGGCGGCGATCACTGGACCCAGCTGACGAACGGACTCCCCGCGAAGCCGGGCCGCATCGGAATCGCTGTCGCGCCGTCGATGCCCGGTCGCGTCTACCTCGTCGTCGATGCCCCGGGCAGCGAAGGTGGCATCTTCCGCTCCGACGATGCCGGCGCGACGTTCGCGCGCACTTCGAGCGATCCGCGCGTCTGGTCGCGCGGCTGGTACTTCGGCGGAATCAACGTCGAGCCGAAGAATCCCGACGTCGTCTACTCGATCAACATCAATGTCTATCGATCGCAGGACGGCGGCAAGACGTTCATTCCGATCAAAGGCGCGCCCGGCGGCGACGACTATCACACGCTCTGGATCGATCCCGACCACCCCGAGCGCCGGATTCTCGGCGTCGATCAGGGGACGGCGCTTTCCGTCAATGGCGGAGTGACATGGAGCTCGTGGTTCAACCAGCCGACCGGTCAGTTCTACCACGTGGTCACCGACAACCAATTTCCGTACTGGGTCTACGGTGCCCAGCAGGACTCCGGCGCCGCGGGCGTGCCGAGCCGCACCGAGAAAATCGACGGCATCAACATGACGAATTTTCGGGAGATCACGGCCGGCGGCGAAAGCGACAACGTCGCGCCCGATCCGAAAGATCCCGACATCCTCTACGGCGGACGCGTCGAGAAGCTCGATCTCCGCACCAGACAAACCCAGTCGGTCGACCCGACGCTCACGACGCTCGGCAACGATCGTCGCACGTGGACGCTTCCGCTCGTCTTCTCGCCGCGCAATCCGAACATTCTCTACTTCGCGAATCAGCGGCTCTATCGCACCGATGACGGCGGCAATCACTGGACGGTGATCAGCCCCGACCTCACGCGCGAAGATCCCGGCACGCCGCCGAACCTCGATCCGGTCACCGCCGCCGATCGCGCGCAGCCCGGTCCACGGCAGGGCGTCATCTACGCCATCGCGCCATCGCGCACGGCCGATCGCGACATCTGGATCGGCACCGACGACGGATCGATCTGGCGCACGCGCGACGAAGGCGCGCAGTGGCAGAACATCACGCCTTCCGATGTCACCGCCTGGTCGAAGATCGGCACCATCGAGACCTCGCACTACGATCCCGAAACCGCGTACGTCGCCGTCGATCGGCATCGCCTCGACGATTTCAAGCCGTACATCTATCGCACGCACGACGGCGGCAAAACATGGACGCGCATCGGCAGCGATCTGCCGGCGTTCGTCAACGTCGTCCGCGAAGATCCGGTGCGCAAAGGTTTGCTGTACGCCGGCACCGAGCGCGGAGTCGCGGTTTCGTTCGACGACGGCGATCACTGGCAGTCGCTGCAGCAGAACCTTCCGGCGACTTCGATTCGCGACATCGATGTCCACGGCGACGACCTCGTGATCGCGACTCATGGCCGCGCGTTCTGGATCATGGACGACGTCACTCCGCTGCGGCAGGCTGCGACCTCCTCGCCGTTCCTCTTCGCACCCGCGACCGCGATGCGCGTGCGCTCGGGCGGTTTCTGGGGCTCGCCGATGCCGAAGGACGAGCCGATGGCGCCGAATCCGCCGTCGGGCGCGATGATCGACTATGTAGCACCGGCTTCAGCCGGTCCGATCACGCTCGACATCTATGACTCCGCAAACAACCTCGTGCGCCACTACAGCAGCGAGGACAAGCCGCAGCCGCCGAATCTGCAGCGCCTGACGATCGCGCCGGAGTGGGTCGCGCCGCCGCAAGTTTTGTCGACGACGCCCGGCATGCACCGCTTCGTCTGGTCGCTGCACTACGCGCCGCCGGCCGGCGTGACCTCACGTCGCGGCGGAGGGGAGGGCGTGTGGGCGCCGCCGGGCGATTACAAAGTCGTGCTCACATCCGGCGATCAGAAGCTCACGCAGCCGCTGACCGTCGTTCCCGATCCGCGCGTGAAGCTGCCGCAATCGGCCTACATCGAGCAGTTCAATCTCTCGCGCGCGATCGAAACGACGCGCGCGCAGCTTTCGGCCGCAACAGAGCAGGCTGCGACGCTCAGCAAGAACCGCCCCGATCTCATCGCGCGTATCGACGGCATCACCGGCGGGCCGCCATCGAACGCGTTTCCGCCGCCGCCGGTGGGCGAGACGACGATCCGCTTCATCGCCGAGAAGCTGGGAACGCTGCAGAACGCGGTCGACGGCGCCGATGCCGCGCCGACGCGCGACGCGCGCGATGCGTGGGCGAAGCTCAAACCGGCGGCCGATGCGGCGCTCGAGGCATGGCGCGAGCTCCAGAGCGGCGTGAAGTAGCGCTCGAATTCACGCCGCCGTTTCGCTGGCAGGCGATCGCCGGTTTTCTCGCCGCGCGGGCGATCGCCGGCGTCGAATCGTTCGACGGAACGCGCTATCGCCGCGGAAGCGTCGCGATCGGACTCTGCGCAACGAACGCGCTGACGATGTTCGGCGGTTCGGTTGACGACGCTCGCCGCGCGCGCGTCCTGTTCGACCTCGACGCCGATCCGATCGCCATCGACGCACACCTCCGCCGCGATCCGCTTCTTCGCTCTCTGCTGAAAAAGCGGCCTGCTCCCCGCGTGCCCGGAGCGTGGGAGCCGCTGGAAGTCGCCGTTCGTGCGATCGTCGGGCAGCAGATCTCGGTGGCGCACGCGACCGCGATCATGAACCGCCTCTTCCACGCAGGCCGCTTCGACGACGCGGCGCTCGGCGGCATGCCGCGGGCCCGCATCGAGTCGATTCGGAATCTGGTCGCGTCGGCTGCTGAAGATTCATCGCTGCTCGCGGCCGGCCGCGGACTCGACGAATCGATCGATCGCCTGACGGCGCTCAAAGGCGTCGGCCCGTGGACCGCGCATTACATCGCGATGCGCGTGCTCCGCCAGTCCGACGCATTTCCTCATTCCGACCTCGCTCTCCGAAAAGCGGCGGCGGCCCTGGGCATTGACGATCTGCTCGCACGCGCCGAACGGTGGCGTCCGTACCGCGCATACGCCGCGATCGCGTTGTGGGAGTCGCTCTGAAGGGTCTCCGAGCTGATGGCACGCCGAGCCACAGAAGATCTTCTCCTGCCTCGGTGGTGATTCTTACGGCCGCGCAATCACTCCGATGTTCGCGATCGTCGCGCCTTTCGTCATCGACGGCACCGCGCAGATGTACAGCACCTCGCCCGCGACCGGCGCGCGTGCCTCGAGGAGCGTGCGGCCGGTGTAGTCGGTGACGGTGCCGATCTTCTCGCCCTCAGCGACGAACATTCCGCGCTTCACGAGCGGATAGAAGATGCCATTCTGATCGCTCGACACGGTCTCGACTTTTTCGATCCACACGGGACTCTCGACGAATGACGGCGCGCCCGGCAGCATCTTCAGATAGCGCATGACGCTGAAGCAGCCGTTGACCAGCGCTTCGACGTCGTCCGTCTCCGCGGTGCCCGCGTATCCCGCTTCGGCGGCGATCGCCGGTTTGCCGCGCGTGTTCGCGGTGTTGTCGAGAAAGCGCGAGGCGTTCGGATCGCGCGGCCGGTCGTTGGCGATGATGATCGTGTCGAGGCCGAACGCGAGCGCCATCTGCTTCGTCACCGCATCCTGCTGCGCGTTGCCCGTCGTCGGCCAGTAGCTGTACGGCCGGAGGCTCTCATCGAGATCGCCGCCGTGCAGATCGATGAGGTAGTCGCATTTCTCGACGACTTCCTTCGTCATCGCGTACAACGCGCGGTCCGTCTGCGTGCCGTTCGGATTCCCGGGATAGAAGCCGTTCATGCTCTTGTGGTCGATCGGGTTGACGTGCGGCACTTTCCGCTCGAACGAGTTGATGTTGATCAGCGGAACGACGATGACCGTGCCGGAGATCTCCGCCGGATCGAGCCGGGCGATGACTTTCTCGAGCGCGATGATCGACGCGTACTCGGTCCCGTGCGCGCCGGCGACGAGCGCCAGCACCGGGCCGGAACGCGTGCCGCTGACGACGACCACCGGAATCGACAGCGCCGCGTCGACGCCCGCCGGAACCTCGATCGTGCCGGTGACTTTCTGGCCGGGCGTTGCCGTCGCCGTGCCCACTGTGAGCGCGAAAAGCAATGTTGTCAGCATGACGAGAGATTATTCACCACAAAGGGGACGAAGCGGGTTTCTGTTCTCCTTCGTCGACTTCGGACCCTTTGCCGTGAATATGATGAGCAAATGAAACGACTGCTGATTCTCCTGCTCTTCGCGCCGATCCTCTCCGCGCAGACCGTGTTCGTCGACGCCACCGATGCGCGGCGAGGGATTTTCCACACGCACGAGACCCTCCCCGCGAAGAGCGGCCCTTTCACGTTCGTCTATCCGAAGTGGATTCCGGGCGAGCACACGCCGACCGGCCCGCTCATGCAAATGGCCGGGCTCCATGTCCACGCCGGCAGCGCGGAAATCGCGTGGACGCGCGATCGCGTCGACGTCTTCGCCTTTCATGTCGAGGTTCCCGCCGGCGTGCAGTCCATCGACATCGACTTCGATTACATGTCGCCCTCGTCGACCTTTGGCGGGGGCTACGGCGAATCGGCGAACGCGACGCAGAATTTGTTACTAATATTATTTAATAATAATACTGTATATCCGGCGAACACCCCGAGCGACGCGATCACCTTCCGCTCCTCGGTCCGCCTCCCTGCCGGCTGGAGATTCGACACCGCGCTGCCGGTCGTGTCGCAGAGCGGCGATCGCATCGAGTTCGCGCCCGTCTCGCTGACGACGCTCGTCGATTCGCCGATCGTCGCAGGTGCGTATCAGCGCGAAATTCCGCTCACCGATACGAATCACATCACCGTCACCGCCGATTCGCCCGGAGCGCTGGCGATGAATGATGTCCGCATCGCGCAGGTGCGCAACCTCGTCGCGGAAGCCGATGCCCTCTTCGGCGCGCGCCACTATCGGACCTATCGCTGGCTCGTCACGCTCAGCGATCTCGTCGAAGTGCAGGGCCTCGAACATCACGAATGCACCGACATCCGGCAGGTCGAGAACGGCCTGACGGACCCCGATCAGACGGCGCGAACGATCTCGATTCTGTCGCACGAGTTCGTGCATTCGTGGAACGGAAAGTATCGACGTCCCGCAGGACTGGCGACCGCCGATTATCAGCAGCCGATGATCGGCGACCTCCTCTGGGTCTATGAGGGCATGACGCGCTACATGGGCGATTTTCTGCTGACCGCGCGCAGCGGGATGCGCTCGCAGGAGGAGGACCGCGAGTTCGCCGCGTGGGTCGCCGCGAATCAGGACCGCAACCGCCCCGGCCGCAACTGGCGCCCGCTCGCCGACACCGCTGCCGACGTGCAGACGATCTCGGTCGCTCCGAACGAAGAGGTCCCGTATCGCCGCGCGCTCGATTACTACGACGAGTCGCTCATGGTCTGGCTCGACGTGGACATGGCGATCCGCGCGAAGAGCGGCGGAACGAAATCGTTCGACGACTTCGCGAAGATCTTCTTCGGACCTCCGTCGACCGCGCCGATGGTGAAGCCGTACACGATCGACGACATCGCCGCGGTGCTCAATCGCGTCGTGCCGAACGACTGGCGCTCGTTTCTCGAGGCGCGCGTTTATCGCGTTACGCAGCATCCGCCGCTCGGCTCATTCGAAGCCGCCGGCTGGAGGATCGCGTACAACGAGACGCCGAACTGGTACGAGTCGCTCCACGAACGGACCTCGAAACAGACCGACGAGAGCTTTACGATCGGCATCTGGGTCAAGCAGGACGGCACGATCGCCGACCTCGTTTACGGATCGCCGGCCTACGCGGCCGGCGTGATGCCCGGAATGAAGATCGCCGCGATCAACGGCCGCAAGTACAGCGGCGACGTTCTGCGCGAGGAGATCGCGGCGAAGCACGCGCTCGAGGTGAGCGCCGAGCAGGGCTCGTTCGCCGGCACGTTTCACATCGACTACCGCGACGGCGAGCGCTTTCCGCATCTCGAGCGCGTCGCCGGCACGCCCGACACGCTGAGCGAGATCTTGCGGCCGCACGCGAGATAGCGTTGTCGGTTGTCGGGTGAATATGCCAGGCGAGCCGCGAGCTGCGAACGATCCACGGCCAAGCGCGAACGGCCAGCGAGCCAACGTCCAATAAACGCTTTCCGTCCTACCCCGGTAGAGCATGGATGAGACGGCATGAAGCCATGACGGCCGCCCCCGAGATGGACGAAACCGACGATCTTGCGGCCAGCATCCGGGCGGCGCGGTCAGGCGACAGCCGAGCCTTCGAGACGATCATGCTCCGAACCGAACGCCGCATCGCTTCCGTCGCCTGGCACATCCTCGGCAACGCTGAAGATGTCAAAGAAGCGCTCCAGGAGACGTTTCTGCGCGTCTTCCGCCACCTGGGCGGCTACGACGAGACCCGCGATTTCTTCGGCTGGCTCTACCGCATCGCGGTCAACGTCTGCCGCGACATCGATTCCCGCCGCCGCCGAT
>DATIZY010000369.1:0-30679 GCA_035516895.1 Thermoanaerobaculia bacterium
TCTGGCGCTGCAGCGGCGTCGCGGATTTGCGATCGAAGGCGAGCGTCGTCGGGAACGGAGCCGTGGCGCGCTTGGGCACGATGATGGTTGTACGCGATGGCGAGTCGCGGGTTTGCGGCGACGAAATATCGAGCCGCGCGATTCAGTTGCAGTGAGTCCTTGACGCGAGATTCGTCAGCCGACGATAATCTCGCTCCCTTCAGAGGCGCGACGCGGGGTGGAATGCCGCGGAGCGGGATCGAAGGTTCCAAACGGTGACGCGGGGTGGAGCAGTCTGGTAGCTCGTTGGGCTCATAACCCAAAGGTCGAGGGTTCAAATCCCTCCCCCGCAACCAACCGCCGGCAAAGAGCGGGGCGTCTCGCGAATCTCCAATCCTTCCGGTGCGCGCTTCTCCATCGGAATCGCCGAATCGCCCGAGGACCATCTCGTCCGGCACAACTCGGGACCGCGATGACAACGTCTGCCCAACGCCGTCGTCCCGAATCCTCGTGCTGACCGAAAGCGTCAGCGGTCGCGGGCCTTGAGCAGTTTGTCGAACAAGCTCTGCGTCTTCGTCACGCCGTAGCCGAGGCGCTCGTAGAAGCGGCGGGCGGCGTCGCGGACGACGTTGCTGCGCACGCGAAGCTTTGCCAGATTCCGCAGGCGCGTCCACTCCTCGGCCGCGCGAACGAGCTCTTCGCCCACGCCGCGGCCGCGATGATCTTCGTCGACCACGAGCGCGCGGATTTCGCCGAACGCATCGCTCTCGATGCTGAGCACCTCGCACACGTGAATGCATCCGATCGCGCGGCCGGAATCGATCGAGACGAAGATCGCGTGATCGTCGCGCGAGAGAATGTCGCCGAGGAGCGCGCCGCCGCCGGGGTAGCCGAGCTGCCTCGCAAGTTCCGCGATTGCACGTCCATCATCCAATTTCGCTCTGCGGACCATCGAAAAACCTCGATATATTCAACAATGAACCCCGTGGCGTGTACTTTGTATGCAGTTTCCCCTGACGCCCGCGGCTAAGCCCCAGCCGAAGCATCCCGGCGATATGCTTCGCCCGGCCGCCTGCAGACGTGGAGTACGGATGCGACGCAATCGATTGTCCCTCGTGACGGGCGCCACCGGCTTCATCGGCGCGCACGTCGTGCGGGCGCTGCTCGCGCGCGGAGAGCGCGTGCGCTGCCTCGTCCGCTCCTCGAGCCCGAGATCGAACATCGCCGGGCTGCCGGTCGATGTCGTCGCCGGCGATCTGCTCGATCGCGATTCGCTCCGCCGGGCGATGCGCGGCGCCGACACGCTTTTTCACTGCGCCGCCGACTACCGCCTCTGGGCGCGCGATCCGCGCGAGATCTACGCCACGAACGTCGACGGCACCGGCAACGTGCTCGATGCGGCAAGCGACGCGGGAGTGCACCGCATCGTCTACACGAGCTCCGTCGCGACGATCGGCATCGATCCCGACGGCGCCGCGTCCGACGAGCGGTGCATCGCGTGCGACGACGATCTCGTCGGCCACTACAAAAAAAGCAAAGCGGAAGCGGAGCGCATCGTTCAGCGCGCCGCGGCAGACGGCCTGCCCGCCATCATCGTGAATCCTTCGACGCCCGTCGGCGAGCTCGACGTCAAACCGACGCCGACCGGACAAATCATCGTCGACTTCCTCTGCGGCAAGATGCCGGCGTACGTCGACACGGGACTCAATGTCATCGACGTCCGCGATGTGGCCGAGGGGCACCTGCTCGCCGCCGAACACGGCGTTCCCGGCCAGCGCTACATCCTCGGCAACACGAATCTGACTCTGAAGGAGCTGCTCGATGTGCTCGCGCGCGTCAGCGGGCGCCCCGCCGTCTGCCTGCAGCTGCCGCACTGGATTCCGATGACGATCGGCGCGGCATGCACCGCCGCGGCCGCGCTCACCGGCCGCGCGCCGCGGGTTCCGCTCGATGCCGTGCGCATGTCGCGGCACCGCATGTTTTTCAGCGCGTCGAAAGCGGTGTCCGAGCTCGGTCTGCCGCAGCGGCCGATCGAAGACGCGCTCGCGCGCGCCGTGCAGTGGTTCCGCGCAAAGGGATACGCTACCGCGGCAGCATGATCCCGACGATCGCCGCGGCGCTCACGTTTTCCATCGCCTACACAATTTTCGCCGTCGCGCGAGTGTTGCTTTTTCCCCGCCGGGCCGAGAGCCCGGCGCTCCACTTGCCGCCCGTCACGATTGCCAAGCCGCTCTGCGGCGACGAGCCCGAGCTCGAGGAAAACCTCCGATCGTTTTGCGAACAGGACTATCCGTCGTACGAGGTGATCTTCGCCGTCGCGTCGCCCGACGATCCCGCGATCGCCGTTGCCAGGCGGGTGATGCGCGCAAACGATCGCATCGTCATCGCGCCGCCGGGACGCGCGAAGAATCGAAAGGTGAACAGCCTGATCGCGATCGAGCGCGACTCGACCAGTCCGATTCTCGTCGTCGCCGACAGCGACATTCGCGCCGGCCGCGATTACCTCCGCACAATCGTCGCGGAGTTCGACGATCCGCGCGTCGCCGGAGTCACGGCGGTCTATTCCGGCCGTGCGACGCCGGCGCTCGCATCGAGACTCGGCGCGATGTACATCAGTGAATCGTTTCTGCCGTCGGTCCTCGTGGCGACCGCGCTGGCGCCGCTCGATTTCTTCCTCGGCGCGACGATGGCCGTGCGCCGCGATGCTTTGCGTCAGGTTGGCGGATTCGAAGCGCTTGCTGACGATCTCGCCGACGATTACATGCTCGGCCGGCGGCTGCGCGCGGCCGGACACGACCTTCGCCTGGCGAAAACGATCGTCGAGACGACGGTCTCCGAGCGCACGACCCGCGAGCTGCTGCGCCGCGAGATCCGCTGGAGCCGGACGATTCGAACCGTGCGACCGATCGGCCACTTCTTCACGATCCTGACGATGCCGCTCGTCTGGGCCGCGATCCTGCTGCTCGTGCGCCGCTCGCCGCTCGCGATCGCGCTGGCGTGTGTCGCGATCGTTTCGAGAATCGCGATGCACTCCGCGGCGAAGCGATCCGCATCGTGGATCTGGATCCCGCTGCGCGACGCGCTCACCTTCGCCGTCTATTGCGCATCCTTCCTCGGCCGGCGCGTCGTGTGGCGCGACCGGCCCTTCGGCGTAAGCGCGGACGGTCAGCTGCATGAGCAGACCTGACCGGCGGCTGATCGTCACCGCGGACGACTTCGGTCTCTCCGTCGCGGTGAACGAAGCCATCGAGCGCGCCCACACCAACGGCGTCCTCACGTCGGCCAGCCTCATGATGGCCGAAGCGGCAGCGGACGACGCCGTGGCGCGCGCGAGGCGCTTGCCGTCGCTGCGCGTCGGACTGCACGTCTCCGTCGTCGACGGCCGTTCGATGCTCACCGGCGAGCCGCTGCCGAACAATCTTTTCGCCGCCGGCGTTCGCTATTTCGTGCGCCGGAAGCTGCTGGAGCGCGAGATTCGCGCGCAATTCGAGGCTTTCGCGCGCACCGGCCTGCCGCTCGATCACGCCGATGCGCACCACCACATGCACTGCCATCCGACCGTGTTCGCGACGATCCTGCGCGTCGGCCGCGACTACGGCCTGCGCGCGATCCGCATTCCGCGCGAACCGTTTCTCGCGTCATGGCGCGCGTCGCGATCGCATTTTGTTTCGCGGCTGATGTGGAGCGTTTTTCTCTGGCCGTGGCTGACGATCATGCGCTTGCGCGCCCGGCGCGCCGGCCTGACGACGAACGACGCGATTTTCGGCATGAACGACACCGGCGCGATGTCCGCCGATCGATTCGTCCGCATCCTCGAACAGCTCCCGCCCGGCACGTCGGAGATTTACTTTCATCCGCGCTCAAGCGCCGACGCCGAGACTGACGCCGTCACGCGCCCTGAGATCCGCGCCGCTCTCCAGAATCTCGGCATACAGCTTCTCGTACGCGCTGACCGTCCGTGAGATGTCGTGCTCCTCGGCGCGCCGGCGGCTCGAGCGCGACATCTCCGTCCAGCGATCGCGATGGCCGCTCAGCATTTCGATCGCGTGCGCGGCCGCCGCGGAATCACCGGGTCGGAAGAGCTCGCCGTTGACGTCCGGCGTGACGAGCTCCGGCAGGGCGAGCGCGTTCGCCGCGACGACCGGCAGTCCGCACGCCATCGCTTCGAGCGTGGCGATGCTTTGCAGCTCGGCGCGTCCGGCGATCGCAAAGAATTCCGCGGAGCGCAGGCGTTCGAGGAGAGCGTCATCGTCGAGGAAACCGGCGAACGAGACCTGCTCCGACGCCATGCGGCGCAGGCGCGGCTCGTCGCGGCCGCGGCCGATGATGACGAGCCTCACGTTGTCGAGCATGCCCACCGCTTCGATGAGCGTGGCGACGTCTTTGTCGCGATCCAGCCGGCCGACGTAGACGCCCGTGCCCCACTGCCGCTCGACATCGGCCGGCGTAAAGCGCCGCGTGTCGACGCCGCACGAGATCTCGCGGACGGGTCTCGTCACGCCGTTGCGAATCAGAATCCCGGCAGCCGTGCGCGTCGGCGCGGTGACGACATTCGCTTTGTTCAGCACATCGAGGACGAACCGCCACGACAGCCGGTTGAACGCGCCGACGCGGCCGAGCCAGGTCTGCGCGCCGATGTTTTCCGGCACGAAGTGATTCGTCGCGACGATCGGCATCGAAGCCGCTCGAACCAGCGCGCGGCTCAGCGGATAGTGATCCTGGACGTGGAGAATGTCGGGACGAAAGTCGCGCAGCAGCCGCTTCGCCGCGCCGCGCGATCCGATTGAGACGAAGACATCGCGATACAACGGCGCGAGCGAGATCGACCGCACCGGCACGATGCGAACGCCATCCGATGTCGCAACCGGCTGCGCCGGAATCGCCACCGCAACTTCGTGTCCCGCCGCGGCGAGACCGCGCGCGAGATTGCGAGTGAAAACGCCGGGCCCGTTGCGCGGCCCGTACGTCTGACCGGCGAACAGAATTCTCAACTCGACTCCGCCGCGGATTCACCGAAGTGCCGCAGCCGCCACACGAACCAGATGCCGACGACGAGCGGCAGCCAGAAATTCACGCCGCGAAAAATCATCGTGATCGTAATCGCCTTCTGCTTCGAAATGCCGAGCGACGTGAAGACGAGCGTCATCACCGCTTCGACGACGGCGACTCCCTGCGGCACCGGACTGACGATGAAGAACACGATGCCCATTCCGAACGCGGCGATCAGACCGCTGACGGGGATCGCAATTCCGAATGCGTGGATCAAAGCCCACAGCCCGACGATGTTGATCAGGTGCGCCACCGTCGCGATGACAGCGAGCGCAACGACCTGCCACGGCCGCTCGACGATCATTCCCGACGCTTTGCTGAATTCATCGGAAGTCTTCTTCGGCCAGCGTTCGGAGACGACATTCGCTTTGTGAAACTTCGCACCGAGGTTGTTCACGACCTTGCGGATCCAGCCGAGGAATCGCTCGAGGAGATGCTGCCTGCGGTGCGCGAGCACGAGCATCACGGTGAGAAGAGCGAGATAACCGACGTAACAGCCGGCACTCAGGAAATCGTAGCCGGCGAGCTTGTGATGCTTCGCGAGAAAAGCGAAGCCCCAGACGACGATCGGAATCATCGTGAAGAGATCGGCGAGCAGCACCAGCACGACGCCGATCGCCGCGCGGCCGCCCGACTGCCCGCGCTGGCGCGCGTCATCGATGAACAGCGCCGCCCCTCCCGCTCCGCCGCTCGGAATCACGGCGTTGACGAAGATGCTCGCGAACACGAGCGCGACGAGCGGCAGCGTGCGGCTTTCGACATCGACGACCGCGAACGCCTTTTTGTACAGGTACGCATAGGTGAAGAAGTACACGATGTGGACGACCAGACCGATCGTGATCCATTTCCAGTCGCCGCGTTTCAGCACGGTGACGAAGTGGCCGAAGTCGGTGAAATGCGACGCCACAGCCGCTGTCAGGCCGACGAGGGCGATGATCATCGCCACGCGGCCGAGGATCGACTTCGTCTTCTGCCTCGCGCCGGTGTCGGGCTTTTCGGCGGCGCGATTCATCCGTGCAGCTCGATCATCCGCCGCATGGAGATCCAGATGCTCAGCCGCTCGAGCCGGCGCCGCAGATGAATCCCTCTCGACGGATACGCGAGACCGAGGAGTGTGATGTAGACGTTGTCCCAGAAGTCGGAGAAGCGCTCGGCGCGCGAGCGCGGGCGTTCGTCGATCTCGAACCCCCACCCCTCAGCGATCTTCTTGACGAGCGGGCGCGGGAACTGATCGCACGCCGAGGTGCGCATGAGCACCGCACGCAGCGCCGCAAAGCGCGGATCGCTGCGCGCAAAGCGCGCGAAGGTGCCGAACGAACCGTGCATGCGGCGGCGCAGCTCGACGCCGCTCTGCACGCGCATCGAACGCTGGCTCCAGAGATGCAGCTCGGCCAGCACTTCGCCGCGACTGACGTGCGTGCCGTCCCGCAGCGTGATGTCGCTCGGGCTCGGCGCCAGATTCACGCGCAGAATGCACTGCGGATCGTCGGTGAATTCGAAAATGCGGTAATGCGCGAGCAGCGCGCGGTCGATCCACCGGACTGGCAGCGTTGCCGCTCGAACCACCGAAGTCATCGCGCGCGTTCCGGCGTCGGCCATGGCGATCGCAGCCATTCTGCCGGTTTTAGAGCAAATGCTCAGCCACTTTATTCACTCGACGCGGATGCCCGTGATCGGATCGGCGGCCGCGTCGTGCTTCGCGAGCGTGCTCCTGCGGATCGAAGCGGTCGCGGAGCCACGGGCCGGCCCGACCCCGTGCGTTAGGCGCGCATCGCGCTCTTCGCGAGGCCGGCAACGGTTTCCCACGCCGCGCCGGGAAAACGCTGCGTGTCGGCGAGCACATCTTTCATCGCGCCGAGAAACCAGTCGCAATCCTGGCGGTTGATGGTGATCGGCGGCAGGAACTTGATGACTTCGGTGTGGTAGCCCGCGACCTGAGTGAGAATCCGATGCTCGTGCATGAGAGGCATCACGATCATCTGCCCGAACACGCCGAAGTTCAGTGTGTGCAACATGTCCCACGCCATCTTCAGCTTCAGGGAGCTCTTGGGCCGCGCGAAATCGATTCCGATCATCAGCCCCTTTCCGCGAACATCGGAGACGAACGGGCACTCCTCGGCGAGATCCTTCAGACCCTCCATCAGAACCGCGCCCATTTCGGCGGCGTTTTCCACGAGCCGCTCTTCTTCGATGACGGTCAGCGTCGCGAGCGCGGCGGCCATCGCCATATCGTTCTGGCCGAACGTATTCGAGTGAACGACACAGCGCTCCATCGAGTTGAACACGGAGTCCATGATCTTCGGCCGCGTCACCACGGCGCCGACGGGAACGAATCCGCCGGAGAGCGCCTTCGATACGCAGACGATATCGGGCTCGACGGACGGCCAGTGCTGATAGCAGAACCACTCGCCGGTGCGGCCGAGGCCCGTCTGCACTTCGTCGATGACGAGGAGCGTCCCGAATTTCCCGCAGAGCCTCTGCGCCTCGGCCAGATAGCCATCGTGCACGACCTCGCACGACTTGCCCTGCACCGGCTCGAGGATGAACGCGGCCGCTTTGCGCGACGCGAGCTCGCTCTCCAACGCCGCGAGGTCATTGAACGGCACTCTGCGCGTGCCCGGCATCAGATCGCCGAAGCGCTCGCGGAAAAAATCGGCTCCATTGACCGACAGCGAACCCGTCGTCAGTCCGTGAAATGCGTGATCGCAATAGATGACGTCCTGACGTCCGGTGAAGCAGCGCGCGAACTTGATCGCGCCCTCGACCGTCTCCGTTCCGCTGTTGCAGAAGAAGACGCGTGTTAGGCCGCCGCCGATGTGCCCGGTCAGCTTTTCGGCGACGAGGCCCGACAGAACGCTGCAGTTCATCCGCACGAGGTTCGGAAGGTCGCGATCGAGGACTTCTTTGAGGATGGATTTGATCTTCGGGTGGTTGCGGCCGAGAGCAAAAACGCCCCAGCCGGTGAGAAAGTCGAGGTATTTGTTGCCTTCGTCGTCCCACAAGTACGCGCCTTCGCCGCGGACGTAGGTCTTATCGAACCCGATCGTCTTCAGCATCTTCACGAACGCCGGATTCACGTGGCGTTCATGAAGCTCGTACGCGCGATCATCGTGGAGGGCGAGCCAGGTCATAAAATCGGAGTGCATCGGCATGGCAATCATAGCGACTCGCGAGCAACTCGGCAGCTTTTCGCAGTGGCGCGACGAATTTTCGAACGAGCGGAAGGACGCCCGTTATTACGAAATCGTCAACGACACGCTCGCCGAGCCCGCTGCCGATTACCGCTACCTGCTGGTTGCGAGCGGTGCCGTGCAGCCGTTCTTCATCATCGATCAGGACCTGCTGGCCGGCGGCGGCGCGGCCGCGCAGCGCTTCGCGACCGCGGTGCGTCGCGTCTGGCCGCGATTTCTGAAGATGCGAACGCTGATGGTGGGCTGCGCCGCCGGCGAAGGGCACCTGGCGGACGAGACCGCGGCGGCCGAGCTCGCCGCGGAGCTGCCTCACGTCGCGAAGCAGTTTCGCTCACCGCTGATCGTGATGAAGGAATTTCCGTCGCGCGATCGCGCCGCACTGGAACCGCTCCGCGCGCACGGCTTCACGCGCGTGCCGAGCATGCCGATGACGCGGCTGAATATCATGTACGATAATTTTGATGATTTTGTGGCACGCCGGCTCAGCAAGCCGACGCGGAAAAATCTGCGGCGAAAGCTCCGCGCTGCGGACGCGTCGCAGCCGCCGATCGAGCTGCAGGTCGTCAGCGACGTTCGCCCGTTCGTCCACGAGATCTATCCGCTGTACCTCGCCGTTCACGCGCGATCGCCGTTGCACTTCGAAAAGCTCACGAAGGAATTCCTCTGCGCGCTCGGCGAGCGCATGCCGGACAAAGTGCGGTTCTTCATCTGGCGTCGCGGCGGTCGAGCGATCGCGTTCAGCCTCTGCATGATCCACGACGATGCGATTTACGACGAATACCTCGGCCTCGATTATTCGGTCGCGCTCGATCTGCACCTCTATTTCTACACATTGCGCGACATCATCAATTGGGCCATTGAGCACGGATTGACGTGGTATGTGAGCAGCGCGCTCAATTACGAGCCGAAATTGCATTTGAAATGCGAGCTCGTGCCATTGGATCTGTATGTGCGGCACACATCCCCGTTCGTCAATGCAATCATGAAGCGCCTCCTGCCGCTGCTGGAGCCGACGCGCAATGATCCGGTGCTGCACCGCTTCGCCAATTTTTCGGAGGTATGGCCGTCGTGAAGAGTCCCTACTTCTGGATCGGCGTCGGCGCACTGCTCGTGACGGCGTCCGAGCTGCTGCTGAAAACAGGCGCCACGCGCGGGGCGCTGCTCTCCGGGTGGACGTGGATCGGCATTCTCACGTACATCCTCAGCTTCGGGAGCTGGCTGTACGTTCTGCGCAAGCTGCCGCTGAGCGTCGCCTACAGCCTCATCACGATCGTGCAAGTGCTCGTGCCCCTCGGCGCCCGGCTGTTTCTGCACGAGCAGATTTCGCCGATGCGCTGGGCCGGAATTGCGTGCGTCCTCGGCGGAACGCTGATGGTCGGCCGGTCGGCGGCGACGATCGAGGAGCGATGACCGCCGTCGCGATTCTGATGGCGGTCACGTGCGAGATCGCACTGGTCATCGGACAGCTGCTGTTGAAACGCGGCATGAGCGCGACGCCGCCGAAGATCGCGGTGGTCGCGGCGGGCGTCGTCGCGCTCAGCGTCTGGTTTTTCATCTGGCTCGCGCTCCTCGGGCGATGGGAGCTCAGCAGGTTGTTTCCGTTCGAAGGCTTGAACCCGGCGCTGGTCGTCATCGGAGCGGCGATTTTTTTGAAGGAGCGCGTGCCGCTGCTGGCGTGGTGCGGCATCGCGCTGATCAGCGTCGGCGTGGCGATCGTGACGTCAAGTTAGCGCGCGCCGGGTCCGGTGTGTGGACCGGTTTCAGCGGGTCGTTTCGGCCGGCCAAAGCCGGCCCTCACACGTCGGTCCTCAACACGATCGGAAACGCCGGCCAGATCGTCTCGACGAGCTTCGTGTTGACCGCGCGCGCATGCTCGAGATCGCGCGGCGGCAGCTTCGGATGGTCCCACTCCGCCGCGAATCTCTGCCGGCTCCGCGCGTAAACCGGCGGCGAATACGCGCCGCAGATGTCTCCGCCGGTGACGTCCGGCAGCGACCGGATCGCCCACGCGACGTCGTCCGCCGTGAAGAGGCCGTTCTCCCAGTTGGTGATCGCATCGGCGAGGCAATCCATGTCGACGCTGACGTAAACGTCGCCAACGATCGATTTCGCGAAGCGTTCGAACTCTGAGCGCCAGTCATCGCGCGTGATGCGGCCGCGCCGCGGATAGCGCTCGATCCAGCCGAACGCCTCGACACGCGGGTTGCCGAACATTCGCGCGGGCCAGTTCAGCTCGAAGTTTCCGCATCCCCAGACCGCGACGCGCCTGATGTGCGGCAGATCGAGCGCACGATTCACCCAGCCGCCGCACGCCCAATGCGGCGGGCGACGGTCCCAGTCGGGATGATTGTCGAAGACGACGACGTTTGATGCAGTGGACCTCTCGAGGAGCGCCGCGCTCACATGATGAAAATCACCGGAACCGAAGAGCACGAACGGAGGCAGGCGGCTCGCGACGCCGTGGATGAACGCTCGCATCGACGCGCGCAGCGCGAAGCAGCGCAGCGGCGGCCCCCATTGGCGGGCATCGAAACGGTCGAGGCCGAGAGGCGCAGCGTCCCACGCGGAATCGAGATCGAGATACACTCGCGCCACACTACATGAAACGCGCGTCCGATTCGTGGCTCTTCAAGTATTCGCGATGGGACGCGATCCCCGTGCTCGCCGCGATCGCGCAGCTCGGGTATGTCCTGATCCTCTTCTTGGCGTTCCCGCGGCTGTCGTGGTGGGCCCTGATTCCGCTCGGCCTCGTCTGGTCGGTCAGCATTTCGTGGAACATCAACGGCATCTCGCACAACTTCCTGCACAATGCCTATTTCAAGAGCCCAGCGCTCAATCGCGCGTTCAGCGTTCTCGAGTCGGTGACCGTCGGCTTCTCGCAGGTTTTTTACGAGCAGGTGCACAAAGATCACCACAAAGGCAACGCCGACTTGCCCGACGCAAACGGGTACACGCGCGATCCCCTCTCCATTTACAAGCACGGAATTGACGGACAGCCCGAAAATCCATGGACGTATGTGTTCTGCTCTTACTTTCGCGACGACGCAAAAGCGATCTATCGCGCCATCCGGCGCAAAAGCCGGGGGCTGGCGTACTGGGGCGTTTTCGAAATCGTATTGTTCTTGTCTCTCTATGTGGCCGCCGGTATCGCCAATTGGCGCTTCATCTGCTATTTCCTGCCGTTCTATTACTTCGGCCACTGTTTGTCCTATTTGAACGGCTATTACCTCCATTACGGCGGCAATCCCGATGTGCCCCTCGCGTGGGGCGTCAGCTCGTATCACAAGCTCTACAATTGGCTCTGGTTCAACAACGGCTACCACGCCGAGCATCACTATCGCCCGCGCGTTCATTGGATGGATATGAAGCAGCTGCACGAGCAGCTCAAGGACGAGCAGACGCGCGCCGGTGTCCGGGTGATCGCGATGCCGCACGCGCTCGGTTTTCTGGAACGTGAGCCGGCCCGCCTTCAGGCCGGCCATTCGCCGGCCTGACGCCTGCTGGCACGCGCGCCAATCGCAGGCCCGAAGGCGCGCCCCGGTCAGCGTGCCGGCGACGGAGGGCTGAACAGCTCCAGCGGAATCACATTCGCCTGCGCAATCGCGCCCGCGTCGTTCGGATGGAGGTGATCGCCGCTGTCATAGGCCGGCAGAATGCGCGTCGGACGGTCCGGATCGCGCACCGCGGAATCAAAATCGACGACGGCGTCGAATTCGCCGCTGTTGAGGATCCACGCGTTCACCTTGCGCCGCACGGATTCCTTCTCGGCGGTGTAGAACTGCATGGGAGGATCCTTGAAGAAGGAATCCTCGAATGGAGGGATCGTCGATCCAATGACGCGGACGCCTTTCGCGTGCGCCCGTCCGATCAGCTGCCGATACGCGGCGATGATCGCCTCCGCTGCGGGCGCTTCACTCGCGGGCGCCATTTCACCCGGCATCAGGATGTCATTGACGCCCAGCCCGATGATGACCCATTGAACGCCCGGCTGGGACAGCACATCGCGATCGAAGCGTTTGAGTCCGGCCTCACCAAGCGCTGCACCGAAATACTTCGTCATCTTCTTCGGGCTGTCGCTCAACAGCCGGTTGCCGATGAGTCCTTCATTGAGCACTCCGACGTCCGTCCGTCCGCGGTTCTGAAGCCGCTCGGCGAGGATGTCGGGATAGCGATGGTTGTTGTCGACGGCGGTGCCGTCACCGTCGGTCAGCGACGAGCCGAACGCCACGACGCTCGCGCCGTGTGCCGTCTCGACGTCCACGCCGGTCAGAAACGGCCATGAACGGAACGTTTGCGAAATCGGAAAGGACGCGTCGGCGACGTGATCGCCTTTCGTCGAAAGATAGTTCGTCTGCTTCGCCAGCACGTGACTCGTTGTGGCCGCCGTCGCCCGCGGAAGAAAGACGCTGATCGCGAGGTCCGACAGCGGCGCCACCGCGAGATTCACCGGGTCGGTGACGACGGACGAGCGCGCCGGGATCGCAATCGAAGATCTCCCGCCGAACGTCAGCCGCCGGTCGGACGTTTGCTCGATCCCGGCAACCGACCCGCGGCGCGCGATGTGCGCCGCGCCGATCACGAGCGGACGGTCGCCGTAAAGATTCGAGAAGTGAACCCGAACGCGCGAGCCGCCGGCGCTCGTGTGCACGATGAGGCGGATCGTCTCGTTTTGAAATGTGCGGACCGCCGGAAGCGCCGGCTGCGGCGCCGCGGCCCACGTGCCGATCCACGCGGCAAACAGAAGCGCTTTCATGCGCGCACGATATGACGAACGCGCCATCGCACCGTCAACGACGCGTGAAGAAAACCGAACGGATCAGGAACGCGCCCGCTCGAGCGCCTGCAGTTCGTGCGGCAGCGAGAAGTGCACATCCTCGTTCACCGTGTCGAGCTCTTCGATGTCGCGGATGCCGAGCTTCTCGCGCGCGAAGTCGACGACCTGCTGCACCAGAATCTCCGGCGCCGAGGCGCTCGCCGTGAGGCCGATGACATCGGCGCCGTCGAGCCATTCCATTCTGATGTCGGCCGCGGTTTCGATGAGATAGGCCGGCACATTGCGAGCACGCGCAACCTCGCAAAGGCGCAGCGAGTTCGAGCTGTTGGGCGCGCCGAGGACGAGCAGGACGTCGACTTCGCGAGCGAGCGCTTTGACGGCGTCCTGCCGGTTCTGCGTCGCGTAGCAGATGTCTTCCTTCGGCGGCGCCTTGAGGTTCGGGAAGCGCTGCTCGAGGACGTCGACGATCTCGCGCGTATCGTCGACGCTGAGCGTCGTCTGCGTGACGTAAACGACTTTGTCGGGATCGGGCACGTCGACCTGCGCGGCGTCCTCTTTCGAGCTGACCAGGCGCATCGCCCCGGGGGCTTCGCCGAGGGTGCCGATGGTCTCGTCGTGGTCGCGGTGGCCGATGAAAATGATCGTGTAGCCCTTGCGCGCGTACTGCACGACCTCGAGATGCACCTTGGTGACGAGCGGGCACGTGGCATCGATCGTCTGCAGCTGTTTGCGCTGCGCGGTGTCGCGCACGGATGGCGCGATGCCGTGCGCCGAGAAGATCACCGCCGCGCCGTCGGGCACCTCATCGAGCTCTTCGACGAATACTGCGCCGCGGGCGCGCAGCTCATCGACGACGTAGCGGTTGTGAATGATCTCCTTGCGGACGTAGACGGAGCCGTCGACGATTTCGAGCGCTTTTTCGACGACCGAGATCGCGCGCACCACGCCCGCACAGAATCCGCGCAGGCCGGCGATCAGCAGCTTGCGCCCGCTCACGAACTCCGGCCGCAGCGAGGAGTCCGCCGGCGCACCATCCGGAGCGTCTTCGCTGCGCGTCGATTGATTCCTCGCCTCGCTCGGGGTTTTCTCGCTCACCAGGTGATCGTTTCCTTCTGCGCCGCCCTGCGCCGCACGCGCGGCTGAGCGCTGTCCTGCGCGAGCTCGGGGAAGAGCTCGAGCACCGTGTCGACGACGCCGGGCGCGTCGAGATGGAACTTCGCACGTTGAAAGGCCTGCGGGCCGTGTTCGATGAACTGATCGGCGATCGCATGCACACGGATCACGCCGCCGAGGCGCGCTCTTTCCGCGAGCTCGAGCACGGCGCTGCCGAAACCGCCGGTCGCCAGATGCTCTTCGAGCGTCACGAGCCGCGGCGCGGTCTTCAGCGCCTGCTCGATGAGCGTTTCGTCGAGCGGCTTGGCGAAGCGCGCGTTCACAACGCCCGCGTCGACGTTGCGTGCCGCCAGCGCATCGGCGGCCTCCATCGCCACTCGGACCATCGAGCCGTACGCGAGAAAGTTGATGTCGGCGCCGCGGCGAATGAACTCACCCTTGCCGATCGGAATCTGCTGCAGCTGCGCGTCGAGCGGAACGCCGATGCCGAAGCCGCGCGGATAGCGGATCGCGAACGGCTTTCCGGAGTTGATCGCCGTGAACAGCAGGTGCTGCAGCTCGTTCTCGTCCTTCGGCGCGCTGACGATCATGTTCGGCACGACGCGCGTGTAGGCGATGTCGAACACGCCCTGGTGCGTCTTGCCGTCGTCGCCGACGAGCCCCGCGCGATCGATGCAGATCGTCACCGGCAGCTGCTGCAATGCGACGTCGTGAATCAGCTGATCGAACGAGCGCTGCAGAAATGTCGAGTAAATCGAGACGACGGGCTTGAGGCCGGCCTTCGCCATGCCGGCGGCCATGATCACCGCGTGCTCTTCGGCGATGCCGACATCGTAGACGCGATCGGGGAAATGCCGGCGCACTTCGCTGAGCGCGGTGCCTTCGAGCATCGCCGCGCTGATCGCGACGATCGTCTCGTCGCGCTGCATCATCTCGATCAGCGTTTTCGCGAACACCTGCGAGTACGTGTAGCGCGGGACGGCGTCGGTCGTCACCGCGGACGGCGTGCCCGGCTGATGGAACTTCGGCGGATTCTCTTCCGCCTGCGGATAGCCGTGGCCTTTGTGCGTCAGCGCGTGCACGACCACCGGCGCTTCGCGCGACGCCTCGCGCGCGACGCCGAGGGCGTCTTCGAGCTCCTGCTGATTGTGGCCGTCGACCGGACCGATGTAGCGGAATCCGAGCTCCTCCCAGATCGTGTTCGGGAGGATCAGACCTTCGACCGAAGTCTTGATCTTGCGCGCGACTTCCCACGCCTTCGATCCGCCGGGAAAGCGGGACAGAAGCTGCTGGCTCATGCCGGTGAAGCGCTGATATTTCGGATCGAGCATGATCCGATTGCGCCAGTGCGTCAGCCAGCCGACGTTCTCGGAGATCGACCAGCCGTTGTCGTTGAAGACGACGACGAGCCGTTTCGGATCGACGTGATTGATGTTGTTGAGCGCTTCGTAGCTCGTGCCGCAGGTCAGCGCGCCATCGCCGACAATTGCCACGACGTACGGCTCTCCCGGATCGTTCTGCGTCGCGATCGAAACGCCGAGCGCATACGACAGGCCCGTGCCGGCGTGGCCGGCGGCCAGCGTGTCGTGCTCGCTCTCGGACGGCTCCGCGAATCCCGACAGACCCCCAGGCGTGCGGATCGACGCGAACTGATCGCGGCGGCCGGTGATGAGCTTGTGCGTGTACGTCTGATTGGACGTGTCCCAGATCAGACGGTCTTTCGGACTCTGGAAAATGCGATGAATCGCGAGCGTCAGCTCGACAGCGCCGAGGTTGGAGGCGAGGTGGCCGCCGCGCCGCGTGATCGTGTCGATGATCACATCGCGGCAGTCGGAAGCGACTTCAGCCATCTCGTCATAATTGAGGTTGTCGAGATCTCGCGGTGAATCGATGCGTTCAAGGATGGACAAGAGTCACCTCATTTGGGGCTGCGTCTCTGGAACGGAGTTCGAGCGGCGGACGGCCGCGTTCGACGGCGCGGCGGACCCGTCGCGTGATTCGAAACACTTGCGGACGAGTGATCTTCGTAGCGGTGGTGGTCGCGAGGCGGTCGAGCGTGGCGCGCGCGAGCGCCACCGGCAACGCGGCAAATGCGACGATGCCCTTCGGCCCGCTGCCATTCTGAATCGCGAGTGTGTATTCGGTCGCCTGATCCAGATCGTTTCGCGCGAGCGCAATCACCTCGGCCCGATCCGCGCCCGGCGGAATGTACGTTCGCCCCTCGGTGAAATCGGAGCGCGAGTCTTTCAGGATGTTGACGAGCTGCAGTCCCTCGCCGAACGCCGCGGCTCGCGAGCGAAGGACGCCCGCGACACTGCGCAGCTGCGGCGCGTTGAGCAGGAAGAGCTCGGTGAGCATCTCGCCGACAATGCCGGCGACGGCGTAGCAGTAGGCGCGCAGCTGCTGCATGTCGCTCAGCTGCAGGCGGCCTTCGCGCGTCATGGCGACGAACTCGCCCATGCCCTTCGCCGAACGGATGACATGCTCGCGAACGACGCTGACTGCTTCGGCCGGCATCTTCGCGAATGCATCGATGACGATCGGAACGTCGGCGATGAGCCGCATGTAGCCCGCGTGCGACGCCGGTTTCTTCGCGTGCCATTTCTCCGCGAATCGATCGGCGTTCTCCGGGCTTTTCAGGAGCTCGCAGAACTCATCGAGCGCCGATAACCGGTCCTGCACCGGCCAGTGGCTCGCGTCTTCGAAGGTGTCGGCGATCCGGAAGAGCAGATACGCGATCTCAACCTGCTCGCGCACGCCTTCGTTGAGCAGCGGAATGCACAGCGCGAAGGTGCGGCTGGTTTCTTCCAGCAGAGCGCGCAGGCGCGCTTCCGGCGAGGCGATCGCTTCGGCGATGTGCTCCGCGAGCTTGTCGCAGACCTCGCGCATGTGGCTGCGCATGCGCAGGAGCGCCGGAATCGCCGCCGGATGCGTGATCGCGTGGCGCACGACGCGGCCACGATCGACGTTGTCACCGATGAAGTCGGGCACCGGCTCGTCCGCGGAATCGAAGATCACGCGAACGATGCGGATCGGCACGCCCGCCCGCTCGGCGGCGCGCCGCCAGCCGTCGGACTCCATGTCGATCGCGTCGGCGTCGATGGCAGTCTTGTCCCGCGTGATTTTCTCCACGGTGGCGATGCGGTCGCTCACGATGTCGCCGCGGCGCAGATGCGGCGCAATCGCGCCGGCGACGCCGCCGGCGATCACCGAATCGACCTTGAAGCGGTGCAGCAGATCGTTGAGACTCTTCTCCGCGTTCGCCACGCCCGGCCCGGCCGTGGCCAGGAGAACGCGCGTTCCGTTGAGCGACCCGACGTATGCGCCGCGATCGATGCGGTCAATGTGCGCCCGTCGCAAAAGCGGAGACAGTTCCTCCCTGAGCGCTGTGACGATCGCGATCATCGCCCCTCACCCGCCGCGTCACGGCACCGTCGCCCGGCGGGAGAGGGCACGCGATTCGAAGCCTTCCCGCCGGGGAGAAGGTGGCCCCGAGCGGAGCGAAGGGCCGGATGAGGGGGATAGGTGTTCATCCCAGTAAGTTCCACGCGAACATCCGGAACATGTCGCCCGGATGCTTCGGCAGCTCGCGCACGACCGACGCCTCGAATCCCGAATGCATCGCGCAGTTGCGGCAGAGCGCGTCCTCGCGCGATTCCCAATACTGCCAGTCCGTGCCGTTCCAGAACTCGTCCCACGAATCGCTGTAGCTCTTGCCGATCAGGTAACACGGACCTTTCCAGCCGCGCGGCGTGTACGTGACCGTGCTCCACGGCGAGCACTTGTATTCGCGCAGACCGGCGGCGAACTCGAGGAACATCGGCGTCGAGGTCAGCCGGTACTTCTTCGAGATCTCCAGCACGCGACGGAACTTCTTCTGGATCTCATCGCGGGTGAGAAAGATGTCCGCCTCGACCGACTCGTAGTGATAGCCGGGCGACACGAGCATGCCTTCGACGCCGAGGGACGTGAGCATCCGGCAGAGCTCTTCGACTTCGGCGACGTCCGTCTCCCGAAACACCGTGGTGTTGGCCATGACGTGATGCCCGAGCTCGACGCCGCGCTCGATCATCGCCACTGCCTTGTCGAACACGCCGTCGCGCGCGCAGACGCGGTCGTGCGTCTCGCGCATGCCGTCGAGGTGGACGTTGATCATCAGCCGTTTGTCGGGCGGTATGACTCCGTAGACCTTTTCTTCGAGCAGCAGCGCGTTGGTGCAGAGGTAAATGTGGCGCTTGCGATCGATCAGACCCCGGATCAGCTCCGGAAGCTCGGGATAGATCGTCGGCTCGCCGCCGCAGATGGAAACGATCGGCGCTTCGGAAACATCGACGGCTTTGAAGCAGTCCTCGAGCGAAACGCGATCGGAGAGCTTGCCGGTGTGCCGCTCGATCGCGCAGCCGATGCACGCGAGATTGCACGTGTACAGCGGCTCGAGCATGAGAACGAACGGATAGCGGCTGCGCCCGCGCAGAGCGTTGCGCACCTGGTGCCTGACCGTGCCGGTGGTGACGTGGAGTGGAAATCTCATGATGCCATTGCGTCGCGGTACTCACTGAGTGCCCACAGCGGGAAGTACGTCGCGTACAGGTGATAGCGAAGATAAAAGACCTTCGGAAAGCCGGTGGCGGTCCATGTGTCGTCGAACCACGAGCCGTCGCTCTTCTGCGTTCGGACGAGGTATTCGACACCGCGTCGCGCCGATTCGGAATCGGCTTTGCCGGTTGCGATGAGCGCGATGAGCGCCCACGCCGTCTGCGACGGTGTCGACGGGCCGACGCCTTTCAGCATCGGATCGTCGTACGAGTGCTGCAGCTCACCCCAGCCGCCGTCGGTGTTCTGTTTTTCCATGACCCATTTTGCCGCGCGCTCGAATCCGCTCGTCTCGCCCACCGCGGCGAGTCCGCGCAGAGCGAGGAACGTTCCGTAGATGTAGTTGCAGCCCCAGCGGCCGTACCACGCACCGCTGAAGTCCTGCGCCTCGTGGAGGAATCGCGCGCCGTTCCTGATCGCCGGATGATTCGAGGCGAAGCCGAGCGATCGAAGCGCTTCGATCGTGCGGCCGCTGATGTCTTCGCAGCTCGGATCGATCATCGCGTTGTGGTCGGCGAACGGGATGAACGTGAAGACCTCGTTGTTGCACTCCTTGTCGAATGCGCCCCAGCCGCCGTCACGGTTCTGCATCGTGAGCTGCCAGGCAACCGCGCGCGCGACCGCGTTCTCGCGCTCCCGCTCCTCGGCCGGATGGGGGAAGCGGACCGAGCTCAGCGCCAGCAATACTTCAGACGTGTCGTCCGTATCGGGATAGAACTCGTTCTCGTACTGGAAATACCAGCCGCCCGGCTCACCGTCGGGATTGCGGTGCTTCCAGTCGCCCACCGCGCGCACTTCTTTTTGCAGCAGCCAGCGCGCACCGGCGAGGACCGCCGGATCGTCTTCCGCAGCGCCCGTCGCGCGGAGGATGTGCACCGCGAGCGCGGTGTCCCACACCGCGGAGAAGCAGGGCTGCACCCGCAGCGCGCCGTCTTCTTCGATCTCGAGACTCTCGAGCGCGCGGAGCTGGCTCTGGATCGCCGGATGGTCGACCGGATATCCGAGCGCGCGAAAGGCGTAGATCGTGTTGATGATCGGCGGAAAGATCGCGCCGAGGCCGCCGCTCTTGTCGAGGTGGTCGAGAGTCCACTTCGTCGCTTTGTCGAGCGCCCGGCGGCGGAACGGTTTGAACGGGATCGCCTCGATGGCCTTCAGCACCACATCGAGCGTGTTGAAGAAAACGCGCCAGAGACGTTCGCGATTCGTGTGCCGCCCTGCCCTGGCCCGCCGGCTGAAGCCGGCCCGCACACGCAGCTCCGAGATCGAAATCGGCACATCGCACTTCGGCTTGAACGCCCAGATCAGCGTCAGCGGCACGATGATGCAGCGCGACCAGTACGAGATCTTGTAGATGTTGAAGATGAACCAGTCGGGCAACAGCACGAGCTCGGGGGGAACGGCCGGGCATTTGCGCCAGTCGTACTGCCCGAAGATCGACAGGTAGATCTTCGTGAACGAGTTGCACGCGTCGAGGCCTCCCAGCGCCAGCACCGCCTCGCGTGCGCGCGCCATGTGCGGCGCATCGGGCGAATCGCCGGAAAGCTTCAGAACGAAGTAGGCCTTGACCGTGGCGCTGAGGTCCGTCGGGCCGGCGGCGTAAATCGACCATCCGCCGTTGGGAAGCTGCTGCCGCCGGATGTATTCGATGCCTTTGCGGAATCGATCCTCATGCGCTCTGCCAAGGTAGAAGAGCAGCAGGAGGTATTCGGATTCGAGGATGGTGTCGCCTTCGAGCTCGCCGCACCAGTGGCCGTCGGCACTCTGAAGCGAGCGGAGGCGCTCCGAAGCGGCCTCGATCGCGGAAGCGACCCGCGCCTGCTCGGAACTCTCGTCGAGGATGGGAAACTCTTGAACGGACATGTCCTTGCCTCGCCGATTTCCCGGGCTGGAATCGGTCGTTACTCCTAACTCCCCCGTGTGGCGGATTATATGGGGTCTCCGCGCACAATCATCAATCGAGCCCGCGCAATGGCGAAGTGAGCCGTGGCGTCGGCAACATCGTCCTGAGCTTCCGCCAGCGCGATTTGTGCCAGCGGCACGTCGTTCGCCTCTCCGCGGCCTTCGGCGGAGAGCTGTTCGGCGATTCGCAGGCCTTCCTGCGCCACCGAAAGTGACCGCTCGGCGAGATCGCGCTCCGCAACAGCCTGCTCGTAGTCCGTCTCCGCCTCGCGGACGCTCATCTCCAGTTCCGTGCGACGCGCATCACGCGTCGCTGTGAGTTCCTGCAGCTGCGCGTTCACGCGCGCCAGCGCCGCCGTCCTGCGTCCGCTCGTAAAGACCGGCAGCGTGATCGTCGCCGCAGCGCTGAAATCGTCCGGCTTGAAATTGTTGTAGAACCTTCCATATCGATCGTACAGACGCGAATATTGAATCTGCCCGGCAACCGTGGGTTTGAACAGACGCCGTTCCGATCCGAGCATGTCCTGCAGCGTCGCGATCCGCTTGTCGAGGCTGCGGAGCTGGGGATCGTTTGCGAGCGCCCGTTGGAGCGATGGAGCCCCGGCTTCAGCCGGGGAGGGACCGGCTTCCGGGGAGGGACCGGCTAAGGCCGGGGAGGGACCGGCTAAAGCCGGTGCTCCATCCGCCGGTGTTCCAACAGCCGGTGCTCCACCCGCCGGTGCTCCATCCGACGGTGCTCCAACCTCCACGTGCTCACCGGCCATCCGATCCAACCGCAATTGGTCCAACTCCAGCCGCGATTGTGCCTGCAAAAGTGCGCGTTGTGCGGACGCACCCTGAAGCGTTGCACGATTGACATCGATGTCACGGGCGCGCCCTTCTTTCGCCAGCGCTTCGACGCGTGAGGAGATCGTTTGATACGCGGAAACGCGCTGTTGCGCATCCGCAATCCGCATCCGATCCGCCTCGACGCGCGCATAAACCTCGGCCGTGCTCTGCGCGACCTGGCGCCGCTGGTCCGCGAGACGCGACTGCGCCGCATCGACGTCCGCCTCCGCGCCGAGCTGCTGCGCTTTCGCACTCGTGTCGTAGAAGATCTTGTGCGCTTCGACCGTCGCGATCGCCGGGACCTCGCCTAACACCGGCGTCGGAAGGCCGCTCGCGTAGCCCGGCGAAGCCGAAATGGACGCCGAGGGGCGAAACGCGTCATCCATGATCGCTGCAGCGCGCGCCTGATCGACTTGCGCCTGCAGCGCCCGGAGCTCGGGCGAATGCGCGACCGCGCTCGCGACGGCGTCGTGCATCGACATCGTGGCGAACAGAAACAGCATCGCGCTACTCATACCGCAACGCTTCCGTCGGATTCAGCTGCGCCGCGCGGTACGCCGGCACGACGCCGAACAGCAGCGTCACCAGCGACGAAAACGCGAAGGCCAGCACGGCCGACAGCGGCGAGACCTCGATCGTGAATTTCGTGATGAACGCGCGCAGCATCAGCGGGATCCCCATTCCCACCGCGACGCCGACCAGCGACCCCACGCTCCCGAGGATCAGCGCCTCGGTCAGAAACTGCAGCAGGATGTCGCGCCGCCGCGCGCCGAGCGACATCCGCACGCCGATCTCGCGGGTGCGATGCTCGACCGACGCGAGCAGGATGTTCATGATTCCCACTCCGCCGACGACGACCGACACCGACGCGGCGAGAATGAAGATGACGATCAGTCCCGCGGAAATCGTCTTCGCGACCCGAACCACCGTCACCATGTTCTCCACGTTGAACACTGCACCCGCGTGATGGCGGTCGCGCAGAATTTCGCGGATCGCCTGCTCCGCTGCCGGAATCTCCTCGAAGTCGTGCACCTCGGCGAACATCGTATCGACCCGATGCGTCGAGGTGAAAAACCACGCGACGCTGATCGGAATGAACACCGTGTCGGGCCGCGCCATCTCGCCCTGCCCCATCGTGTCGACGGGATTGTCGAACTCGCCGACGACGATGAAGGACATCCCGAGGGATCGAAGGATCTTCGTCTCATTCTCGTCGGCGTCACCATACAATTTGTCATATAAACTCTTGCTAACCACGCAGATCTTCGCGCGCTCGGCGATGTCATCCTCGTCGAGAAACCGGCCCTTGATCACCTTCACATTGCGGCGCACCTCGAGATAGTTCGGCGTGGTGCCGAGGACCGAGACCGTGATCGCGCGCTGCTCGATGGGTACGCTCGTCTGCAGTTGCACGAGCGGCGTGACTCCGGCGAACAGATCGGTGCGGGCGGCGATCGCCTGAACATCCGCCTCGTTGATGCTGTCGTTGGTGCCGCGCAGCGTGTTCCCCTCGTACGTCGCCCACATCAGATGCGGGCCGACGGCCTCGATCTGCGCCATCACGAATGCACGGCCGCTGAGTCCGAGCGCGACGACCATGATGATCGCCGCGGTGCCGACGATGAGGCCCGTGAGCGTGAGCCACGTCTGCAGAGGATGCGTGCGAAATCGATGAAGAGCGGTGTGAAGGACTTCCCGGCCGATCATCCGCCGACTTTCACCGCCTCGCCATCGTGCAGCATCGTGCCTCCCGGAAGGATGACGGTGTCGCCTTCCCTGAGGCCGCTGACGATCTCCACTTCGGTCGGTCCGATGAGGCCGATCTGGATCGGCGTGCGGACCGCTTTGCCGGCCGCGTACTGATAGACGAAGCGCGTCTCGTCGTCGCGCATCAGCGCGCCGCGCGGAATCACCAGCGCGTCGATCTTTTCACCGACGACGATCTCGACGGTCACCGAGGCGTTCGCAGGGAGCGCGCTCGCATCGCCGTTGATCTCGCCGATCACTTCGCCGACCTCGCGCGGCCCGACCTGTCGCAATCCCGGCGGCACTTCGATGATCGCGCCCTGCCACTTCTGATTCGGCAGACCTTCGAACGTGACGGTGAAATGCTGCCCGGCATGGACGCGCGGGACATCGGGCGCATCGACGCGTGCGCGCACGCGCATGTGCAGCGGATCCGAGACCGTGGCCAGCACCTGCCCCGGCATGACGCTTTCGCCGGTGCGCGAGAGGTTGTAAACGAGACCGTCCGCGGGCGCGCGAAGAACCATCTGCGTTGCACGCGCCTGCAGATCGCGCGCCGCGTCATCGGCGAGCTGCTTTCGCTGCGTCAGGTCCGCGAGCTGCGCGTCGGCCGCGCGCGCCTTCTCGACGGCCTGCTGATATTCGAAGTTCGTGATCGCGCCCGATTTCACGAGCCGCGCGTCGGCGTCGGCAATCGCATGCAGCTGCTCGCCCTGCTGCTTCGCCTCGGCGGCGGAGGCAGCAAGCTGCTGCGAATCCGACCGGCTCTGCAGAACGCGCTGGGTGAGGTCGGGATTGTCGAGGCGAATGAGCTCCGTCCCGCGCGTGACGCGCTGCCCCTCGTGCACGAGCAGCGCGCCGATCACCGCCGCCTCCGGCGCGCGAACCTCACCGCCCGGCAGCGGCTCGAGGGTGCCGTCGGCGAGGATGGGTACGACGAATTGCTTTCGCGTGGCCGTCGCGGTCTGGACCGTCGGTGCGTTGCTGCAGGCCGAAAGAATCACCAACGAGGCACAGAAGACGCCAAGGACTCTGTGCGTTGTCTGCCTCCGTGGTGAATTCGTCTCCACGACGCCCGATACTACCGCAGCCATCACGCCTGAGACGGCTGCGGAATTCGCGCCCGCTTGCGCGCCCGCCAGCGCAGCCGGTCGATGTAGAGGTACGTCACCGGCGTCGTGAAGAGCGTGAGCATCTGGCTGACGATCAGCCCTCCCACGATCGCGATGCCGAGCGGCCGCCGAAGCTCGCTGCCGACGCCGTAGCCGAGAGCCAGCGGCAGTCCGCCGAACATCGCGGCCATGGTGGTCATCATGATCGGCCGGAACCGCAGCAGGCAGGCCTCGCGGATCGCATCGCGCGGGCTCTTGCCTTCCTTCCTTTCGGCCTCGAGCGCGAAGTCGATCATCATGATCGCGTTCTTCTTCACGATGCCGATCAGCAGAACGATGCCGATCAGCGCGATGATCGTGAACTCCGTATTCGTGACGATCAGCGCGATCAGCGCACCGACGCCTGCCGACGGAAGCGTCGACAGAATCGTGATCGGGTGCACGAGGCTCTCGTAAAGGATGCCGAGGACGATGTAGACCGCGAGGAGGGCGGCGAGGATCAGCAGCGGCTCGTTGCGGAGCGATTCCTGAAATGCCTGTGCGGTTCCCTGAAACGCGCCGTGGATCGACGAAGGCATTCCCATCTTGCGCGCGAGGTCCTCGACCTGGCGCGTCGCGTCGCTGAGCGAGCTTCCCGGATCGAGATTGAACGCGATCGTGACCGCGGGGAACTGTCCCTGGTGCGGAATCGATAGAGGCGTCTGATCGATGCCGAAATGCGCGAACGCCGACAGCGGGATCTCCTGCCCTGTCGAGGAGCGCACGTAGACCGCGCTGAGCGACGCGGGCGAGCTCGAATACTTTGGATCGACCTCCATCACCACGTGATACTGGTTGATGCCGCTGTACATCACCGACACCTGCCGCTGGCCGAACGCGTCGTAGAGCGTGTTGTCGATCGCCGCGAGCGAGACGCCGAGGCGGGCCGCGGTCGCGCGGTCGATGATCAGCGACGCCTGCAGACCCTGGTTCTGCTGGTCGCTCGAAACGTCGCGGAGGATATGGATCGAGCGCATCGCCTTTTCGAGCTTCGTCGCCCACGCCATGAGCTCGTTGATGTTGTCGCCCTGAAGCGTGTACTGATAATCGGCGTTTGCCGCGCGCCCGCCGACGCGCACGTCCTGCACGGCGGAGAGAAAGACCTGCGCGCCGGGAATGTGCGCCGTCTTCGGCCGGAGCCGCGCGATGATCTGCTGTGCCGAGGCTTTGCGCTCGTCGAGCGGCTTGAGAGAGATGAACATGCTCGCCGAGTTGCCGCCGCCGCGGCCGCCGCCGGTGAACGAGACGACGGTATCGACGGCGGGATCTTTCATCACGATCGCGATCGCGCGATTGAGTTTCGCGATGAGCGCGGGAAACGAGATGTCCTGCGCACCCTGCACGTTGCCGCTGAGACGACCGGTGTCCTGCTGCGGAAAGAATCCTTTGGGAATGATGATGTAGAGGTAGACCGTGAAGCCGATCGTCGTCAGGGTCACGAGCAGCACCGGCAATGTGTGCTCGAGAACGAAATCGAGCGCGTGCTGATATCCGAGAACGATGCGCTGATACACGCGCTCGCTCGTGTGATAGATCCGCCCGTGCTTGCGCGCCGATTCCGGCACGAGGAACTTCGCGCACATCATCGGCGTGGTCGTCAGCGAGACGACGAGCGAGATGGCGATCGCCGCGCTCAGCGTCACCGCGAATTCGCGGAACAGCCGGCCGACGATTCCGCCCATCAGCAGGATGGGGATGAACACGGCGATCAGCGACGTGCTCATCGAAAAAACGGTGAAGCCGATCTCGCGCGCTCCGCGGATCGCGGCCTCGAGCGGCCGCATGCCATGCTCGAGATGCCGGGTGATGTTTTCGATGACCACGATCGCGTCGTCGACGACGAATCCCGTCGAGATCGTGAGCGCCATCAGCGAGAGGTTGTCGAGCGAATAGCCGAGCAGATACATCACGCCGAACGTGCCGACGAGCGAGAGCGGCACGGCGACGGATGGAATCACGGTCGCCCAGCCGCTTCGCAGGAAGAGAAAGACGACGAGGATCACGAGGCCGATCGAGATCGACAGCGTGCGCTCGACGTCGAACACCGACTCGCGAATGGTCGTCGTCCGATCGAGAGAGACGCCGAGGTGCACGGAGAGCGGAATGGCGGCCTGGAGCTGCGGCATGAGAGCGCGCACGCGGTCGACGGTGCCGATGATGTTCGCGCCCGGCTGACGGAACAGAACGATCGAGATCGCCGGCTTGCCGTTGACCGATCCGCCGCTGTAAATGTTCTCCACCGAATCGTCGACCCTCGCCACCTCGGACAAAATCACGGGTTTGCCGTCGCGCGAGCTCACGATCAGCTGCCGATACTCGTTCGCTTTGAAGAGCTGATCGTTCGAGTTGTCGATCCACGCCCGGTTGCGCCCCTCGAGGATTCCTTTCGGCCGGTTGGCGTTGGCGTTGCTGAGAGTCGTGCGCACCGCGTCGACGCCGACGTTGAGCTTGCTGAGCAGCAGCGGATTCATCTCGACGCGGACCGCGGGGCGGGAGCTGCCGCCGACGAACACCTGACCGACGCCTTCGATCTGCGAGATCTTCTGCGCGAGAATCGAGTCGGCGATGTCGTACATCTGCGGCTGCGTCATCACGTCGGAGGTGAGGGCGAGGATCATGATCGGCGCGTCGGCCGGATTGACCTTGCGCCAGCTCGGGTTCGTCGGAAGGTTCGCCGGCAATTGACCGCGCGCGGCATTGATCGCCGCCTGCACATCGCGCGCGGCCGCGTCGATGTTGCGGTCGAGATCGAACTGCAACGTGATGCCCGTCGATCCGGACGAGCTGTTCGACGTCATCTGCGTGACGCCGGCGATGCGGCCGAACTGACGCTCGAGCGGCGTCGCCACGGAGGAGGCCATCGTTTCCGGATCGGCGCCGGGGAGACTCGCGTTCACGGAGATCGTCGGAAACTCGACCTCCGGCAGCGGCGCGACCGGCAGCTTCTTGTACGCAAGCGCGCCCGCCATGATGACGGCGATGCTCATCAGCGAAGTGCCCACCGGCCGGCGGATGAAGGTTTCGGAGAAGCTCATGATTTTGGCGAGCGGCGGGCGGCGAGCGGCGAGCGGGCCGCCACCCGCTGCGCACTCTTCCTGTCATCCCGAGCGCAGCGAGAGAGCTGGGGGTGGGGCGTCGGAATCGCGCCCACCTTTCGCGCCTCCCGACCTCCCAGGTTCCTCGCTACGCTCGGAATGGCATGGAGGCGCCGCTCGCCGCGCGCTGCTCGCCGCTCGCTCATCGTCATCCCTCGCTCGGCTGCGTCGCCGGAATCTCGTTGCCGACATGCACGCGGCGGCGAAGACGTGCGGCGAGTTTGTCGAACCAGATGTAAACCACCGGCGTGGTGTAGAGCGTCAGCAGCTGGCTGACGAGCAGGCCGCCGACGATCGTCACGCCTAACGGGCGGCGCAGCTCCGCTCCGACACCCGATCCGAGCGCCAGCGGGAGTCCGCCGAAGAGCGCGGCGAAGGTCGTCATCATGATCGGGCGGAAGCGCAGCAGGCACGCCTGATAAATCGCGTCCTCCGGCCGTTTGCCGCCCTCGCGCTCCGCCTCGAGCGCGAAGTCGATCATCATAATGGCGTTCTTCTTCACGATGCCGATCAGCAGGATGATGCCGATGAGCGCGACGACGCTCAGCTCCATCCCGAACAGCATCAGGGCCAGCAGCGCGCCGACGCCGGCCGACGGCAGCGTCGAGAGAATCGTCACCGGATGGATGTAGCTCTCGTACAGCACGCCGAGCACGATGTAGACCGTGATCAGCGCGGCGATGATCAGCCATCCCTCGCCGGCGAGCGAATTGCGGAAGACGGCCGCGGTGCCCTGAAAGTCGGTGTGGATGCTCTCGGGCAGGCCCATCTGCTTCACGATTTCATCGATGCGGTTCGTCGCGGAGCCGAGCGATTCGCCCGGCGCGAGATTGAACGAGATCGTGGCCACCGGAAATTGTCCGAGGTGGTTGATGGCCACGGCGGTGGAGTGAGTCTCGATCCGCGCGAAGCTGGAGAGCGGAATGATCTGCTCGCGCGTGCCGCTGAGCGCCGGAACCGGCTGCGTCGTTCCGGGCGTCGTCGATGGCGACGTCGATCCGGTCGATGATGTCGTCGTCGAGGTCGCGTTCAAAACGGACTGCGATGCCGCGGCGGCGCCGACCGAGCCCGCCGAGACGGAGCTCGCCGCTCCGCCGCCGCCGGGCGACGCGTGAATGTAAATGTGCTCGAGCGCATCGGGTGTGAGCTGCAGCTTCGGATCGGCTTCGAGCACGACGTGATACTGGTTGAGCTGCGTGAAAATCGTCGACACCTGCCGCTGACCGAACGCGTCGTAGAGCGTATCGTCGATCATCTGCGGCGTGACTCCGAGCCGTGAAGCCGTCGCGCGGTCGACGACCAGGTCGGCCTCGAGGCTTCCGCTGCCCATGTCGCTCGCCACGTCGCGCAGCTCCGAGACGCCGCGCAGTTTGTCGACGATGCGCGGCAACCATTGCTGCAGCTCCGCGGCGTTCGCGTCTTCGAGCGTGTACTGATACTGCGTGCGGCTGACGCGGTTCTCGACCGAGAGGTCCTGCACCGGCTGCATGTAGAGCGTGATGCCCTCGACCTTCGCCAGCTTCGGCTGCAGCCGGCGAATGATCTCGGACGCGTTCGCGTCGCGATCGCTGAGCGGTTTCAAATTGATCTGAATGCGGCCGACGTTCGAGGTCATGTTCGTTCCGTCGACGCCGATGAACGACGCCACGCTCGCGACGGCGGGATCTTTGACGACGACCTGGGTCAGCGCGAGCTGACGCTCCTCCATCGCCGGAAACGACGTGTCTTCCGGCGCCTCGGAAATGCCGAGAATGACGCCGGTGTCCTGCAGCGGGAAGAATCCCTTCGGCACAATGATGTATAGAATTATCGTGAATATTAATGTGCCGAGGGTGACGAGGAGAGTCGTGGTCTGGTGTCGCAGGACCACCTGCAGCGTGCGGTCGTAGAACCCTTCGATGCGCTGCCAGATCTCCTCCGATTTCGCGAAGAAGCGGTTGTGCTTCGCTTCCTCTTTCTCGGAGCTGAGCAGCTTCGCCGCCATCATCGGTGTGAGGGTCAGCGAGACGAATGCGGAGATGAGAATCGTGACGCTCAGCGTGATCGCGAATTCGCGGAAGAGCCGGCCGACGATGTCGCCCATGAACAGGAGCGGAATCAGGACGGCGATCAGCGAGACGGTCAGCGAAATGATGGTGAAGCCGATCTGCTTCGAGCCCATGAGCGCCGCTTCGAGCGGCGAATGCCCCTCTTCGATGAAGCGCGTGATGTTCTCGATCATCACGATGGCGTCGTCGACGACGAAGCCGGTCGAGATCGTGAGCGCCATCAGCGAGAGGTTGTCGAGCGAGTAGCCGAGCAGATACATCACGCCGAACGTGCCGACGATCGACAGCGGCACGGCGACGCTCGGGATGACCGTCGCCGAAACGCGGCGCAGGAACAGGAAGATCACGAGGACGACGAGAGCGATCGTCAGCAGCAGCTCGAACTTGACGTCCTCCACCGACGCGCGGATGGTCACCGTGCGATCGGTCAGCGGCGTGACTTTGACGCTCGGCGGAAGGTTGCTCGTGAGCTGCGGCAGGAGATGCTGGATGCGGTCGACGACGGCGATGATGTTCGCGCCGGGCTGCCGCTGCACGTTCATGATCACCGCGGGCGTCGTGTTCATCCACGCCGCCTTCTGCGCGTCTTCAACTCCGTCGACGACCTTCGCGACGTCGGACACGCGCACGGGCGCGCCGTTGCGATAGGCGATGATCACCGGCTGGTACTCGGCGCTGGAGTAGATTTGATCGTTCGCGCCGATCGAGTAGCTCTGCTGCGGTCCGACGAGGCTGCCTTTCGCCTGATCGGTGTTCGCCGCGGCGAGTCCGTTTCGCAGATCTTCGAGGCTCAACCCGAGCGCGGCGAGCGCCGCCGGGTTCGCCTGGACGCGTACCGCGGGCTTCTGTCCGCCGCTGATCGTCACGAGTCCGACGCCGGGCAGCTGCGAGATCTTCTGCGCGAGCGTCGTATCGGCGAGGTCCTCGACTTTGCTGAGCGGCAGCGTCGTCGACGTCAGGCCGAGCGTGAGAATCGGCGTGTCGGCCGGATTGACCTTCGAGTAGATCGGCGGATTCGGCAGGTCGCGCGGCAGAAAACTCGCCGCCGCGTTGATCGCCGCCTGCACTTCCTGCTCGGCGACGTCGATGTTCTGATCCAGATTGAACTGCAGCGTGATCATCGATCCGCCGAAGGAGCTGATCGAGCTCATCTGCTGCAGACCGGGAATCTGTCCGAACGTCCGCTCCATCGGCGCGGTGACCGAGGAGGTCA
>DATIZY010000370.1:0-7487 GCA_035516895.1 Thermoanaerobaculia bacterium
CGGCCGATGATGATGCCCGGACGCGAGGTGTAGATGTTGATCCGCATCTTGTTCGCGGTGCGCTCGATGTCGATCTCCGCGACGCCCGCATGCGACAGCCGATTCTTCAGATCGTCGCGAAGCTTCAGATCGCGATGCAGCGTCTCGGCGTAGTTCTTTCCCGCGAACCAGCGCGAGTGCCACGTCTTGTTGAATCCGAGCCGAAATCCGTACGGGTTGACCTTCTGACCCAAGTTGCCTCCGTTACTTCGCCGTTGAAACACCGGCTTTGGCCGGTCTCTTTTTGGTTTTCTTCGCAGCTTTCCCGGCTGAAGCCGGGGCTCCAGAAGCCGGGGCTCCAGAAGCCGAGGCTCCGGAAGGCCGGGCTCCGGAAGCCGGGGATCCCGAAGGCCGGGCTCCGCCGCGCGCGTTCACTGCTTTGACTTCATCCGATACGTGCACGGTGACGTGCGCCTTCCGCTTCTGAATGCGGTATGCGCGGCCCATCGGCGCCGGCTGGATCCGCTTCTCCCGCGGCCCTTCGTTGACGTAGATCTTCGAGACCACGAGATCGTCGGTATCGACGCCGGCCTCGCTGTTCTCCGCGTTCGCCACTGCCGAGCGCAGGAGCTTCTCCAGGTCTTTCGCCGACGTCTTTTTCGTGAAGCGCAGAATCGAGAGCGCCTCGTCGACTTTCCTGCCCCGGATCAGATCGGCCACGAGGCGGACCTTCTGCGGCGATGCTTTCAAATACCTCAGCGTTGCAGTCGCTTCCATGTCGGTGTCCTTACGCCTTCGGTGCGGCCGGCGCGCTGGGCGCCGCAGCTCCCGGCGCTTTTGCGCCCGGCGCCGCGGTCGGTGTGGCCGCCTTTTCGACCTTCTTGCCGCTGTGCCCTTTGAACGTGCGCGTCAGCGCGAATTCGCCGAGCTTGTGACCGACCATGTTCTCGGAGATGTAGACCGGCACGAACTTCCGGCCGTTGTGGACGGCGATCGTGTGGCCGACCATGTCGGGAATGATCGTCGAGCGGCGCGACCAGGTCTTGATGACCTTCTTCTCGCGCTCGCGATTCATCGCTTCGACCTTCTTCATGAGGTGGTCGTCAACGAATGGGCCTTTTTTCAGTGATCTCGCCATATGCCTGAGAAGGATGAAGGCTGAAGGATGAAGGCTGAATCGTCCGATTCACCGTCACCGCTTTTCGTCTTCATTCATCCTTCATCCTTCCTCCTTCATCCCTTGTCGATTACTTCTTCCCTCGTCTCTTCACGATGAATTTGGTCGTCCTCTTGTTCCTGCGCGTCTTGTAGCCCTTCGTCGGCTGGCCCCACGGGCTCACCGGATGGCGGCCGCCGGAGGTCTTTCCCTCGCCTCCGCCTAACGGATGATCGACCGGGTTCATCGACACGCCGCGGTTGTGCGGCATCTTCCCGAGATGACGCGTGCGGCCGGCTTTGCCGATCGAGACGTTCTCGTGCTCGAGATTGCCGACCTGACCGATCGTCGCGTAGCAGCGCGTGTGCACCTTGCGCATCTCGCCCGAGGGCAGACGCAGCGTCGCCCATTCGCCCTCGCGGGCCATCAGCTGCGCGCTCGTTCCCGCCGAACGCGCCATCTGTCCGCCCTTGCCTTCCTTCAGCTCGATGTTGTGAATCATCGTGCCGAGGGGGATGGCCGAGAGCGGAAGCGAGTTGCCGACGAGAATGTCGGCCTCGGGGCCGCTCATGACGATCGCGCCGACCTGCAGCCCGTCCGGAGCGAGAATGTAGCGCTTCTCGCCGTCGCGGTAGTTGAGCAGAGCGATGCGCGCGCTGCGGTTCGGGTCGTACTCGATCGCGGCGACGGTCGCCGGGATGTTGCGCTTGTCGCGGCGAAAATCGATCTCGCGGTACTTCTGTTTGTGACCGCCGCCGATGAAGCGCGACGTGACGCGCCCGCGGTTGTTGCGGCCGCCGGTTTTCGGCTTGCCTTTGGTCAGGCTCTTTTCCGGCGCCTTCTTCGTCAGCCCTTCGAACGAAGGGTGGTTCTGAAAGCGGATGCCGGCGCTCGTTGGTTTGTATGTCTTGACTGCCATATCGTTTGTCCTGACTTCTTACCCTTCGATGAAGTCCGGCGCCTTCTCGCCCTCTTTGAGCCGCACGTACGCCTTGCGCCAGTCGCGGCGCTTGCCGGCCGAGCGACCCATTCGCTTCAATTTTCCGCGGACGTTGAACAGACGCACTTCATCGACTTTGACTTTGAAGAGCTTCTCGACGGCGTCCTTCACTTCGATCTTGTTCGCGCTCGGGTCGACCTCGAACGCAATCACGTTCTGGCCGAGCTCCCGCAGGATCGTGCTCTTCTCGGTCACGAGCGGACGGCGGATGATCTGATTCGCGTTCATGATTCGAGAGCCTCCGTCAGCTGCTGCAGCGCGTTCTGGCTGACGACGACGTGACGGCTGTTGACGACGTCGTACACGTTCACGTGAAGAGGATCGACGAGCTGCAGCTTCGGATTGTTCCGCGCCGCCAGTGCGAGGTTCGTGTTCTCGAACGAGTCGACGAGCAGCGCTTTGCCTTCGACTCCGATCTTCGTCACTTTGTCCGCGAGCGCCTTCGTCTTCGGATCGTCGACGGTCAGATCGGAAAGAACGGTGAGCTTTCCTTCTTTGACCCGCTTCGACAGCGCCGACTTCAGCGCGTTCTTCTTTTCCTGCGCGTTCATCTTGTACGAGTAGTCGCGCGGGACCGGCCCGAAGACCGTACCGCCGTGGCGATGAATCGGCGGACGATTGCCGCCCTGACGCGCACGGCCGGTGCCCTTCTGCCGGAACGGCTTCTTGCCCGAGCCGCTCACTTCCGAGCGGTTCTTCACCTTGTGCGTTCCCTGACGAAGCGACGCGAGGTAATTGCGCACCGCCTCGTGGATCAGATGCTCTTTGTACGGATAGGCGAAGATCTCTTCCGGGAGATCGACCGATCCGACTTTCTTGTTGTTCCAGTCTTTGATGTCGACTTTCGGCATGGCTCACTCACCCTTCCCGTTCTTCGAGAAGCGCACGACAACCAGCCCGTTGCGTCCGCCGGGAACCGCGCCGCGAACGTAGAGCAGGTTGTTCTCGGCATCGACCTTCGCCACGCGCAGGTTCTTGACCGTCACCTGATCGCCGCCCATCCGCCCGCCCATGCGCATGCCCTTGAGCACGCGCGAGGGGAACGCGGACGCGCCGATGGATCCCGGCGCGCGATGGAACATCGAGCCGTGCGTGGCCCGGCCGCCTTTGAAGTGATGCCGCTTGACCACGCCCTGAAATCCTTTGCCCTTCGAGCGGCCGATCACGTCGATGGAATCGCCCGGCTTGAAGATGTCGACCTGGACGCGATCGCCGACGTTCGCCTCGCCGTTGTACGGCAGCTCGACGAGCGTGCGCACCGGCGGAATGCCGGCCTTTTCGAAATGACCGCGCTGAGCGCCGGTCACCCGGCGGTTCGAAACCTTCTCCACCAGCCCGACCTGCACCGCGTCGTAGCCGTCGTTCTCGGCAGTCTTCTTTTGCACCACGAGGCACGGGCCGGCCTGAATCACCGTCACCGGGACGAGCGCTCCATCCTCGGCGAACACCTGAGTCATGCCGACCTTCTTGCCAATGATTCCCTCGATTGCCATCTCGTTCACCTGTGTAGGGTCGAGCTGCGCCCGACCGAACCCTGGTACGGCACGGCGCAGCCGTGCCCTACAACATCACTTCCCGAACGCCTTGATCTCCACGTCGACACCCGCGGGAAGCTCGAGCTTCATGAGCGCGTCGACGGTTTGCGTCGTCGGCTCGAGAATGTCGAGCAGCCGCTTGTGCGTCCGCATCTCGAACTGCTCGCGCGATTTCTTGTCCACATGCGGGCTGCGCAGGACCGTGTAGCGCGACACCTGCGTCGGCAGCGGAATCGGGCCCGCCACTTTCGCGCCGGTGCGCTTCGCCGTATCGACGATCTCCGAGGTGGATTGATCGAGGACGCGGTAGTCATACGCTTTGAGTCGGATGCGGATCTTTTCGTTCATCATGGTTCGCTGGTCCTTAAAGAACAGATCGGCGGGCTCACAGCCCGCCGCTACGTGTTACTCGATGATGTCCGTGACCGTGCCGGCGCCCACCGTACGGCCACCTTCGCGAATCGCGAAGCGCAGCCCCTTCTCCATCGCGATCGGCGCGATGAGCTGGATCGTCAGCGAGGTGTTGTCCCCCGGCATGACCATCTCCGCGCCCTCCGGAAGCTCTGCCGTTCCGGTCACGTCGGTCGTACGGAAGTAGAACTGCGGACGGTAGCCATTGAAGAACGGCGTGTGACGGCCGCCTTCTTCCTTCGTCAGGATGTAGACCTCGGCCTTGAACTTGGTGTGCGGCGTGATCGAGCCCGGCTTGGCGCAAACCTGGCCGCGCTCGACGTCCTTGCGCTCGGTGCCGCGGAGCAGAAGGCCGACGTTGTCGCCCGCCACGCCCTCATCGAGCAGCTTGCGGAACATCTCGACGCCGGTGACGACCTTCTTCTGCGTCGGACGGATGCCCACGATCTCCACTTCCTCGCCGACTTTGACTTTTCCGCGCTCGATACGGCCGGTGACGACCGTGCCGCGGCCGGAGATCGAGAAGATGTCTTCGACCGGCATCAGGAAGTCTTTGTCGATGGCGCGCTGCGGCAGCGGGATGTAGCTGTCGACCGCGTCCATCAGCTTGAGGATGCCTTTGCCCCACTCGGAATTCGGATCGCCGCTCTCGAGCGCCTTCAGCGCGGAAATGCGGATGACCGGAATCTCGTCTCCGGGGAATTCGTAGCTGGAGAGCAGCTCGCGCACTTCCAGCTCGACGAGGTCGAGAAGCTCCGGATCGTCGACCGCGTCAACCTTGTTGAGCGCAACGACGATGTACGGCACGCCGACCTGACGCGCGAGCAGAATGTGCTCGCGAGTCTGCGGCATCGGACCGTCCGCGGCGGAGACGACGAGAATCGCGCCGTCCATCTGCGCGGCGCCGGTGATCATGTTCTTGACGTAGTCGGCGTGACCCGGGCAGTCGACGTGCGCGTAATGGCGTTTGTCGGTCGAATATTCGACGTGCGCCGTCGCGATCGTGATGCCGCGCTCGCGCTCCTCGGGTGCCTTGTCGATCTGATCGAAGGCGACGAACTGCGCCGTGCCCTTCGCGGCCAGAATCTTCGTGATCGCCGCGGTGAGCGTGGTCTTGCCGTGGTCGACGTGACCGATCGTGCCGACGTTCACATGCGGTTTGCTGCGATCGAATTTCTCTTTTGCCATTTGGTTTCTACCTCCGTAGCTCTTCGCTCGTTTTAGCCTGCGACTTTTGCGATGACTTCATCCGCCACGCTCTTCGGCGCCGGCTCGTACGCAGAGAACTGCATCGTGTAGCTGGCACGCCCCTGCGACATCGATCGCAGCTGTGTGGCGTATCCGAACATCTCCGAGAGAGGCACGAACGCGCGAATGACTTTCGCCCCGCCGCGCTCGTCCATCTGTTGAATCTTTCCGCGCCGGCGCGAAAGGTCGCCCATCACATCGCCCGCGTAATCCTCGGGCGTGACCACCTCGACGTCCATGATCGGCTCTTTGAGAATCGGGCCGGCTTTCTTCGCCGCTTCCTGGAACGCCATCGAGCCCGCGATCTTGAAGGCCATTTCGCTCGAATCGACGTCGTGGTACGAGCCGTCGTACAACGTGACCTTGACTCCGGTCATCGGATATCCGGCCAGGATGCCCTTCTCCATCGCCTCGCGAATGCCCTGATCGGTCGGCTTGATGAACTCCTTGGGGATTGCGCCGCCGACGATGTCGTTGACGAACTCGTAATCCTTTTCCTTGTTCGGCTCGATGCGGATCTTGACGTCGCCGTACTGGCCCTTGCCGCCCGACTGGCGGACAAAGCGTCCGTGCGCGTCCGCGTTCCGCGTGATCGCCTCGCGATAGGCGACCTGCGGCTTGCCCACGTTCGCCTGAACGTTGAACTCGCGCATCATCCGGTCGACGATGATCTCCAGATGCAGCTCGCCCATGCCGCGGATGATGACCTGATTGGTCTCCACGTCGGTGTGCACCTTGAACGTCGGGTCTTCCTGCATCAGCTTCGCGAGGGCGACGCCCATCTTTTCCTGATCGGCCTTCGTCTTCGGCTCGATGGCCACGGCGATGACCGGCTCGGGAAAGCTCATCGTCTCGAGGACGATCGGTTTGTCCTTGTCGCAGATCGTGTCGCCGGTGGTCACGCTGCGCAGACCGACGGCGGCGCCGATGTCACCCGCCCACACTTCCTTGATTTCCTCGCGCTTGTTCGCGTGCATCTTCAGCAGGCGTCCGATGCGCTCGGTGTTGCCCTTCGTCGTGTTCAGGACCGCGGTCCCCGAATCGACATGACCGGAGTAAACGCGGAAGAACGCCAGCTGGCCGACGAACGGATCGGTCATGATCTTGAAGATCAGGGCGGAGAACGGCTCGTTGTCGTCGGCCCTCCGCTCGACGAACGACTCGTCATCCGGATCGACGCCCTTGACCGGCGGAATGTCGAGCGGCGAGGGCAGATAGTCGACCACCGCATCGAGCAGCGGCTGCACGCCCTTGTTCTTGAACGCCGATCCGCAGAGGACGGGCGTGATCTTTTGCGCGATCGTCGCTTCGCGAAGCGCGCCCTTGAGCTCTTCGATCGAGAGCGCTTCGCCGGCGAGGTACTTCTCCAGCAGCTCGTCGTGCTGCTCGGCGATCGACTCGACCATCTTCTCGCGATAGTGCTCGGCATCGGCTTTCATGTCCGCCGGAACGTCGAGCACTTCGTACTTCGCGCCTAACGTCTCGTCCTTGAAGACGAGCGCCTTCATCTGCACGAGATCGACCACGCCCTTGAACTGATCCTCGGCTCCAATCGGAAGCTGCAGGGGCACGGCGTTCTTGCCGAGCTTCTGTTTGATCTGATTGACCACGGCCATGAAGTTCGCGCCGATGCGGTCCATCTTGTTGACGAACGCGATGCGCGGAACGCCGTACTTGTCCGCCTGACGCCACACCGTCTCCGACTGCGGCTCGACTCCGCCGACCGCGCAGAACACGCCGACCGCGCCGTCGAGAACGCGAAGCGAACGCTCGACTTCGACGGTGAAGTCGACGTGGCCCGGCGTATCGATGATGTTGACGCGGAAATCGCCCCAGAACGCAGTCGTTGCCGCCGAGGTGATGGTGATGCCGCGCTCCTGCTCCTGGACCATCCAGTCCATCGTCGCAGTGCCTTCGTGCACCTCGCCGATCTTGTGCGTGATCCCCGTGTAATAGAGGATGCGCTCGGTAGTCGTCGTCTTCCCGGCATCAATGTGGGCCATGATGCCGATGTTTCGCGTCTTCTCCAGAGGAACTTGTCTAGGCATTCGTTTCAGATCCTGAGCGGAGCGAAGGATCCCTTCGCTTTCGCAGGGGGTCCTTCGGCTCACTTCGTGTGCCTCAGGACGGGACACCAACTCATTTTTCGTTTCCCGTT
>DATIZY010000371.1:0-2428 GCA_035516895.1 Thermoanaerobaculia bacterium
AAAGTCACCGACAACCCCGACTTCAAAGTGAATCAGGAAAAGAAGACCGTCGACGTGACGGTCAAGGGCAGCGAACAAGGCAAGAACGACGTCCAGTTCGGCGGCGGCTACTCGGAAGGAACGGGCTTCTTCGTCCAGACGCAGTTCTCGACGCGCAACTTCATGGGCGAAGGCGAGAACCTCGGCCTCAGCTTCCAGACCGGCACACGGCTGCACTTCTTCTCGCTGTCGTACGCCGATCCCTGGTTCCTCGACACTCCGAACAGCCTCGGCGCGTCGCTGTTCAATCGCACGACCGATTACCCGCTGTCCTTCGGATACCAGGAGTTCAGCAAGGGCGGATCGATCGCCTACGGCTACCGCCTGCGCCGGTTCGACAGCCTCTCGCTCGTCTACGGGCTCGAGCATGTGCGCAGCCATTACGAGCTGAACGTCGCACCCGACGTCAACGGCAACGTTCCGATCGCGGACATCGCCGACTTCACGTACTCGCAGTCGTCGATCGGGCCCTCGTACAACTACGACTCGCGCGACAATCCGTTCGATCCGTCGCGCGGCGGCCGGCTCTCGCTCGGCATCTCGTACTCCGGCGGACCGCTCGGTGGAACCATCCACTCGTTCCGTCCGACGTTCGGAGTGACGAAGTTCTGGCACCTGTCGCGCCGCAGCTGGTTCAGCGTCAACACCGACCTCGGCTACATGGTGCCGCTCAGCAAGAATTGCTCGAACACGCTCGACGAGCAGCAGGCGACCGGCAAGGAGCTCTGCATCCCGAAAGGTCAGCGCTTCTTCGTCGGCGGCGAATACACCATCCGCGGATTCGAGTACGGCACCCTCGGTCCGAAGGAGACGTTCAACGGCCAGACGGTCATCGCCGGCGGCTACAAGCAGGCGGTCTTCAACGCGGAGTACGTCTTCCGCGTAAATGATCCGCTGCGCGTCGTGTGGTTCGTCGATTCCGGATGGGCGTGGGGATACCACGACAAGGTGCGCCCCGGCGATCTGCGCTATTCGACCGGCGCCGAGCTGCGCATTTTCCTGCCGGTGTTCCAGTTCCCGATCCGTTTCATCTATGCGATCAATCCGGCGCCGAGACCCGGCGACCAGTTCCAGACGTTCCAGTTCACCATTGGGAATACCTACTAGAAACCGAGCCGTTGGCTTGGTTCGGTCCGAAACGCACAAGGAGATTTCATGAAGAAGGTTCTCATTTCGGTCGCGATGGCGGCGCTCGCACTGCCCACGTTCGCGCAGAACGCAGCACCGGCACGGCTCGCCGTCATCGATGTGCAGCGCGTGCTCAACACCTCGATCGCCGGCAAAGCCGCGCAGGATCGCCTGAAGAAGCTTCAGGACGACAAGATGGCAAAGGCGAGCAAGATGCAGGACGATCTGAAGGCGCTCGACACGGAGATCAACACGAAGAAGCTCTCGCTCAGCGAGGACAAGCTCGCCGATCTCCAGAAGCAGCTCGCCGACAAGCAGGTCGCTCTGCAGCGCTACGGCCAGGACGCCGACAAAGAGCTCGGCGACGCGCGCGACCGAGAGCTGCTGGCGCTCGAGAACAAGATCAAGCCGGTCATCGATCAGATCGGAAAAGAGATGGGACTCGCGGTGATCTTCAACAAGTTCGAGTCCGGCCTCGTCTACGCCTCCGACGCGATCGACATCACCGACACGGTCATCAAGCGATTCAACGACGCCACGCAGGCGGCCGAAAACGCCGGACAGCCGGCCGCACAACCCGCGACAAAGAAGCCGTAACGCCCCGTCACCCCGAGCCGCAACGACAGCGAAGGGTCTCGTGAAAGAGACCCATCGCTTCGCTCAGGATGACGACCTCAGTACAATGCCGGCCCGCGATGCCGGCAGTGCCCATCAAAGAGATCGTCGATGTCGTCGGAGGCCGCTACAGCGGCCCCGACGATCGTCTCATTCGCGGCGTCGCCACCCTCACCGACGCCTCTGACGATCACCTCAGCTTCCTCGGCAATCTCAGCTACGTTCCGCTGCTCGCCAAAACGCGCGCTGCGGCGATCCTCGTCCCGGAGAATCTCGAGCGCGAGGACGTGCGATTCATTCGCGTCAAAAAACCGCATGCCGCGCTCGCCGAAGTGCTCGAGCGCTTTTTCAACACGCGGCAGACTCCCCACGGCATCTCGCCGCAGGCGTCGATCGCGAAAAGCGCGAAGCTCGGCAACAACGTCACCATCGGCGCGTTCTGCGCGATCGGGGAGAACGTGGAGATCGGCGACGACACGCTGCTCTACCCGAACGTCACGATCTACGACGGCTGCAAAATCGGCCGGCGGTGCATCCTGCACGCGGGAGTGGTCATCGGAGCCGACGGCTACGGCTTCGTCGAGATCGGAGGCCGTCATCGCAAGATCCCGCAGATCGGAATCGTGCGCATCGAGGACGACGTCGA
>DATIZY010000372.1:0-3976 GCA_035516895.1 Thermoanaerobaculia bacterium
GACGCGGCGAAGAACCTCGATTTCGAGCGCGCGGCCGAGATCCGCGACAAGCTGCGCGAGCTGAAAGAGATCAGGATTTTCGTGTGAATCGCGTCATCGCGATCCGAGAGAGTCCATCGCTAAGAATTTGTTCTCGAACGATGTGACTTTCCAGCCGGACGATGTCTTGCGCAGTGAGACTGTCTGACGCAGCGTCGCGAACATCGCAGGACGGGTGGCGGATTCGACTCCGACGGGATTGAAGCGGACGGTCTGCACCGCATGCAGCGTGACCGTGCCGTCGTTCGCGACCTCCTTCGATTCGATGTTGTACAGAGAAGGGAAGAGCGTCTGAAACATCGCCGGCCCGGCCCCGATGTGTTCCTGCGAACCCTGCTGTTCGAGATCGTGTGCCGCGATGCCGTCCGTCATCGCTGCCGCGGCGTCGTATCGCCGTTGGAGGATCTCTTCCGCGAATTTCTTGTAATGGCCGACCGGCGCGTACGAACGCTCGTAGTAGCGATAGGCAAGAAAGCTCGCCGCGATCACCACGATGACCGCAACCGCTCGCTTCACAGATTCTCCAACGTCTGCCGCACGCGTTGCAGGCCCGCCTCGATGTCCTTCGGCGACACCGCGCCGGCGCTGAGGCGAAACCAGCCCGTGTCCTGCCTCAGGCCGAACGCCTGGAACGCGACCATCGCGAAACCGGCGCGGTCGAGCATCAGCTTGCGGATCTCTTCGTTCGTGCGTCCGGGGAGGCGGAACTGCGCCGAAAGATAAATCGCGCCTTGCGGGGCGAATGCGCCGACCGGCAGGCCGTCGCTTTTCATCCGCATGAAGCCGTCGTAGAGCAGATCGAGCCGCAGCTTCAGCTCGCGGAGCATGTGCTCGTGAAAGCGGTCCATCTCTTCGCGCATGCCGAGGAATTTGGCGACTGCGACCTGCTCGGCGCGCGGTGCCCACGCGCCGACGTGGCCGAGGATGTCGCGCATCCGCGCGGTGATGTGAGGAGGCGCGACGGTCCAGCCGACGCGAAGCCCCGTCGCGGCGAGCGCTTTCGAGATGCCGTCGACGAAGACCGTCCAGCGGGCGGCCTCCGGCACGAGCTCGGGCGGCGCGTAATGGCGGCTGTCGCCGAATGTGAGCATCCAGTAGATCTGGTCCCACATCAGAAAGAGCGGGCGCTCGCCGCGCGCGGTGCGGCGGCTGTTCTCGTCGACGACGAGCTGCGCGATCGCTTTCACTTCGTCGCGCGACATCACCGTGCCTGTCGGATTCACCGGAGTGCTGATGCAGATCAGGCGCGCGTCGCGAACGTGCGGCCGCAGCTGCTCCGCGGTCGGAAGAAAATTCGTGTCGGGCCCGACGACGATCTCCACCGGCGTGCCGCCGGCGAGATACGTGTAGTGATTGTTGTTCCATGAAGGAACGGGATAGATGACTTTGTCGCCGCGATCCACGAGCGCGGCGAAGATCGCATAGATCACCGGCCGCGCGCCGCAGGCGATGAGCGTCGATTCGAGCGGAACGTCGAGCCCGAACGACTGCTTGAAGAAGCGCACCACGGCCAGCCGCAGCTCCTTGACGCCGTCCGACGGCGGATAGTTCGTCTCGCCGGCGGCGAGAGCCTCGATCAGCAGCTCCTCGAGTCTTTTCGGGATGCGAAACTCGCGCGGCGAGAAGTCGCCGACGGTCAGATTGCAGATCTGGCGGCCCTGCTCGGTGAGCGCGCGAATCTCGCTCGCCACGCGCAGAATCTCCGAGCCGACGAGCCCCTGGGCCAGCGTCGAGAGTTCGGTCTGTTCGTGCACATTCACTGTCATCGGCGTGCATTGTACGCGCGGCGAATTTTCCTCAGATCGCGCAACGCGCGGAGGAAGTCGCGCGATTTCACTTTCGATCCCTTCACATCGTGCCACTGCATGACGGGATATTCGTACAGCGCCCGTGCAACGCGGTCGCGGCCCCAGCGTTGCACGAATCGGGCAATGATCTCGACGTCGAAGATCCAGCGCGACAGAAATGGCGTCGAGAACACCTCTCGCAGCGTTCCGGAGGCGCGGAAGAGCTTCGCGCCGCACTGCGTGTCGTAGACGGCGAGGCCGAGGCTATGCGAGATGAGCGTGGCGCCGATGCGCCCGAAGTAGTGGCGCGACGGATTGCGGCTGATCTGCCGGCCGAGCAGCCGGACGCGCGCGCCGAAGACCATTTCGATTTCGGGGCGGCTGCGGAGCACGTCGAGAAAGCCGGGCAGCTCGGAGAAGGGCGTGGCCAGATCGGCGTCCCAGAATCCGATGAGATCGGGCTTCGAATCGAACGCGGCGAGAAATCCGCGGCGGACGGCTTCGGCCTTGCCGCTGTTGCGCTCGAGGTCGAGCACGCGGCCGGGGAGCGACTGCACGACCTCGAGCGTGCGGTCGCTGCTTCCGTCGTTCACGAACAGGAACTCGAGCGGATCGTCGGGCAGGCGGAATTCGCGGAAGGCGCGCGTGTCCAGGCGCTCCGCCTCGTTGTAGCAGGGAATGACCATGACGACGCGCGCCACGCGATACGATTGTCGCACGGATGGCAGATCGTCAACCTGTTGACTATCATACGATCGCGGCGACGGTGCACGGGCGCTTTCTCGTCCGAGCCGGTCCGGGCGATCGGCTGCTGATCGGATTTCACGGCTACGGAGAAACGGCGGAGATCCACCTCGAGGAGCTGCTGAAGATCGCGGGCACCGATGATTGGACCGTGGCGTCGGTCCAGGCGCTGCATCCTTTCTATACGTCGCGCGAGCAGCGAATCGTCGCCAGCTGGATGACGCGGCTCGACCGTGAGCTGGCGATCGAGGACAACAAAGCGTACGTTCGAGCGGTGCTCGCCGATTTGCACGCGCCGCAGACGGTCGTGTTTGCCGGTTTCTCGCAGGGTGGGGCGATGGCCTACCGCGCAGCGGCCGATTTCGAGCGCACGGCCGGAGTGATCGTTCTCGCGGCCGATGTTCCACCGGATGCCGGCTCGATTCGCGCTCCCGTGCTCATCGGCCGTGGAAAGCGCGACGATTGGTATACGGAGGAGAAGCTCAAGCAAGACTTGAAGTTCGTGCCGCATGCCGAGGTGTGCGTGTTCGACGGGGGCCACGAATGGACGGACGATTTTCGAGCCGCGGCGGCGGATTTCCTTCGCCGTGTCGCGGGGTTCTGATGGGGGTCAGAGCTGTACTTGTGACTTTTCTACGATGGGTAGATCTGATGCCGCGCCGACTGTAGAAAAATCACAAGTACAGCTCTGACCCCCATCATGGAGCGCATCGAGCGCCTGAAGGCGCGCGTCAAAGAGATCCCTGAAACGCCCGGCGTCTACCTCCACAAAAACGCGGAGGGAGAGGTGATCTACGTCGGGAAGGCGCGGAATCTCCGCAATCGCGTCGGCTCGTACGTCGTGGGCAAAGGCGATCGCGATCCGTTCGGCAACGCACTCGTCAGCGAAATCCATTCGATCGACTTCGTCACGACGAACAACGAGCTCGAGGCGGTCATGCTCGAGAACAATCTGATCAAGTCGCATCAGCCGCGCTACAACGTTCTCCTTCGCGACGACAAAACGTATCCGTACATCAAAGTGACGATGTCGGAGGATTTTCCGCGCGTCGTTTTCACGCGCCGCCTCGACCGCAAGAAAGGCGAGCTGTTTTACGGACCGTTCTTCGCGGGCACCGCGCGGCGCCTGCTCAAGCTCGTCGCCGATCAGTTCAAGCTGCGCAGCTGCGATCTCGTGATCGCCGACGGCGAGAGCGCGCTGCCGCGTCCCTGCCTCTATTACGACATGCACAAGTGCCTCGGTCCCTGCGTCGTGGGGCTCACGACGAAAGAGCAGTATCGCGAGATGGTGGACGACGTCGTTCTCTTCCTCAGCGGCAAGTCGAAGGAGCTGCAGGAGCGGCTGACCGACCGCATGTATCGCGCGGCCGAGAACGAGAACTTCGAGGTGGCGACGTACTACCGCG
>DATIZY010000373.1:0-29966 GCA_035516895.1 Thermoanaerobaculia bacterium
CACGTACTTTTTCAAATACCCGCAGCTGCGCGTGCGATGGGGGCAGCAGATCCAGCGGAAATCGCGGCGGAGCATCCGCCTCGGCTCGTACAACCACATCACGAATGAGATCCGGATTCACCCCTCGTTAAATGCGGCCAATATTCCAGCATTTTTTATACAATCAATAATTCATCACGAATATCTACACCATGTCCTCGGTCCGAATCACAACCGGCGCTTTCATGTGCACGAGCGGAAGTTTCACTACCATCGCGAATCGAAGGAATGGATTCGCAGAAACCTCTTCGTGCTGCTCGGCCGCCGGAACCAGCGGCGAAGAGCGGTAGCGCGCATCGCGCCGCCGCAGCTCGCGCTGTTCTAACGTCTTCTCGCTCGTGTGAAGTGGTCCCGAAGAAGGCCCTCACCTGGCCCGTAGCCTGCCCCGAGCGGAGCCGAAGTCGCCTCCGGCAAAGAGGACGATCACGCGCTCATCGGGAACGTGAGGCTGTAAACGAAGCGTCCGCGCTGCACGTCGAGCACGACCGACGATCGCTCCGATGAATTCGTGAGCGCGGTGTTGAGGTCGTTGACGCTGCGCACCTCGTTGCCGTTCACGCCGACGATGTAGTCGCCGCGCTGCAGGCCGATGTTCTCGGCGCGCGAGCCGCGCGCGACCTCATCGATCATCGCACCGCCGGAATCGCCGGTTCGAAGTCCGGCGATTTCCCAGAGGATTCGGAGGCCGAGGTCGCGCGGCGGATCGACGGGGCGAAGCGTGATCGTTTGATTTGCGCCGTTGCGGTTGATCGTCAGCTGCAACGGCTGGCCGCTCGGGACCGTCGCGGTATCGGTCGAAAACCCCTCGCGCGAGTCGACCGGCTTGCCGCCGACGGAGGTGATGACATCGCCGGGCCGGAGGCCCGCAGCTTGTGCCGGCGACCCGCTGAAGATTCGCGAAACGAGCGCGCCGTGTGTCGCGCGAATGCCGAGGCGCCGCGCTTCTTCAGGAGTGACTGTCGCAGTGACGGCGCCGATCCACGCGCTGCGCACTTCGCCGTACCGCAGCAGATCGTTGATGACTTTTCGCGCGCGATCCACGGGAATGGCGAAGCCGATGCCCTGCGCGTTGCCGAGGATGGCCGTGTTGATGCCGATGACTTTGCCTTCGATGTTGAGCAGCGGGCCGCCCGAATTGCCGGGGTTAATCGACGCGTCGGTCTGAATGAAATCCGTGAACGTGCGCCCCTGCTCCTTCGATGGAACGGAGCGGCCGAGCGCCGAAACGACTCCGGTGGTCACGGTGCCGCTGAGTCCGAACGGGTTTCCGACGGCGACGACCGTCTCGCCGATCATCAGATCGGATGACGTGCCGACGGGTGCGGCGGCGAGATGTTTCGCATTCACGCGCAGCACCGCGACGTCGCTGTCGGGATCGACGCCGATCAGCTTCGCGGCCAGCTCCGTGCCGTCGTTGAAAATCACGGTAATTCGCGACGCCCCTTCGACGACGTGATTGTTGGTCACGATGATGCCGTCGCCCGACCAGACGAAGCCGGAGCCGAGCGATGTGTAGTTCTGGTTCGTCTCGCCGAAAACGCCGAAGGGATCGAAGAACGGATCGACCTCGCGGCGGCGGATCGTCGCCTCGGTTTGAATGTTGACGACCGACGGCAGGACGTCGTGCGCGACGATCACCACCGGCGTGCGCCGCGCGGCGCTGACGGTCGCCGGAATCGGTGGCGTCGCCTGGCGCGGCTGACGGTCGAGCGTCTGCGATTCCGCGACCGGCTTGCACGCCAGCAAAACGAGCAACGCAATTCGGAAGTGCTTCATGAGCTCACGATACACTTGGATCTCCGTGCGATTGAAACTCATCTACAACCCTGCCGCGGGCAAAGGGCGTGCGCAGGAGCGCATCCGCGACATCGAGCAGAATTTGCGTGCGTTCGGCGCGGATGTCGCCACCTACGCGAGCCGCAGTCCCGAAGATTTGACGCGCGAGGCCGCCGAGAGTTCGCGCGATGTCTTCGACCGCGTAGTCATCTGCGGCGGCGACGGCACGCTCAACCTTGCGCTGCGCCGCTTCGATCTCGCGCGCGGGACGATGGCGCTGATTCCGACCGGCTCCGGCGACGACTTCGCGCGCGTGAACGGCATTCCGCGCGACATCCGGCGCGCGTGCGAGGTCGCGGCCGGCGGCACGGTTCGCGAGATCGACATCGCGACGGCGAACGATCTGCGCTACGGCTGCATTGCCGGCGTCGGCTTCGATTCGGAAGTGAACCGCTACGCGAACGAGAAAGTGAAACATCTCCGCGGCACGGCGGTGTATCTCTACGCGATCTTCCGCATCCTGCCGAGCTTCCGCTCGTTTCCGATGCGCATCGACGGCCGCGGCGAGGAGGTCATGTTCGCGGTGTTCGCCAACTGTCCGCAGTACGGAAGCGGAATCCGCATCGCACCCGAGGCGAAAATCGACGATGGACTGCTCGACTCGTGCATCGTCCATCGCACGTCGCGCCTGCAGCTGTTGATGACGCTGCCGCTCGCGTACGCCGGCAAGCACACGCGCAAATCGTTCGTGGAGATGCGGCGTGCACGCGAGTTTCGCGTCGAGACCGATACGCCGATGGACGTCTTCGCGGACGGCGAGCCGCTGACGAAGACGCCGGTGCGATTCGCGATGGCGGCGGAAAAGCTGCGGCTGGTCGTGTGAGGACCGGCTAAAGCCGGCCCGCACACTGATGCCGGCCCGCACACGGAAGCCGGCCCGCACACTAGTCGATGAGCGTAATTCCGCCGCGCGCAGGCTTCGACGGCGCACTCGCGGTCGCTCCCGCTTCGACGCCGCGCGACAGGAATAGATCCGTGTCCGCTTTTCCGTCGGACGTGAAGCCGATCACGAGATAGCGGGACGGCTGCTGAAGGTACTTGTACTGATTTCCCCAGGGGTCGGAAAGGAGCGACGGCGACGCGAATGCCGGTACGAGGTCCTGAAGGCGGGCCGGAAGGTGTCCATTGATGACGTGATACTGCTCGATCGCGTTGCCGAGCGCGTGAATGCGCTCGATCGAGATCGCCTTCACCGTTTCCACGGGAGCGGAATTGCGCGGTGCGGCGAACGGCCGAAGTGAATTCAGCGGATTCCGGTACGAGGTCACGATCAGGCCGATCGCGAGCACCGCGAGGATGAGCACGAGCGGCAGCGGCACGGGCGTCTCGGCGACTTCGCTTTCGTCCACCGGCGCCGCCACTTCGCCCGACGTCGCCGGCGCCGCGGTGCGCACTTCCTCGATGAGGTCGCGCGTGAGCAGCTCGTAGAGCGACTTGCTGCTGTCGAATTCCGACAGCCGGCTCATCTCGATGATGTCGCCGACGGTGCGTTTGCCGTCGAGAAGGTCGTAGACCTGCTTTTCTTCCTCGGAGATCCGGATGCGCTCCGTGCCGCCCGCGGTTTTTTTCCGCCTGACCGGCCCGGCGGGCGAATCGAAATCGACTTCGTCGACGTCATCGCCGCCGACGACGACGATCTCCGCGCCGGTCGCCTTCTTGCGGAAGACCATGTTCGCGGAGCGGATGCGCTTCTCGATGATGGGCCATTCGTCCATCATCCGTGCGCCTTCCATCAGGATCGATTCGGCACTGATCGGCACGACGTTGTCGCGGTCGTACTCGATCGTCGTCTCCTGCGAGAAGTGGTAGTCGCCGTCCTTCCACCGGAAGAGGCGATAGACGATCTGCAGGATCTGCAGCTGCAGCGCCTGTTTGAGGGAGTCGGCGGAGATGATCTGGTAATGCGTGAGGATGAAGCCGAGGCGCTGGAGCGTCTCCTTCTGGATGTCGAGCGCGCGCGCGAGCTGATCCTGCGTGAGCATGCCGCTCTTGATCAGCACGTGGCCGAGGCGCGTTTCGAGACGGTGGCTGGCGGAGTCGGCGCCGACGACTTTGCCGTCGAGAAATGTGACGGTCACGTTGTCGTCTTTCCCGCGCAGGGTCAGCACTCCGGTTTTCCGCTGCAGGCCGATCAGCTGAAAGATGTCGGCGAGGCTGAAATCGCGGAGTGTGCCTTCAAGAGCCATACGTTAGGCCGCGGCCGCCCTGCGCCGGTAGACCGGCACCGTCATCAGGAACCACATGAGCACCGCGATGACGATCGCGAGGACGCGCACGATCATTTTGGCGAATTCGCCGGGTGCAAGTACAGGCGCCAGCCGGCCGATCAGCAGCGCGAGGCAGATGCTGAAGAAGAAGACGAACAGGCCGGCGACGCCGGCGATCGTGCGCCCCTCGAGGAGCTGCGCCGAGCCGGGCAGGAACGTGGCGATGAGCTTGTTGCGGCGCAGCATTCCGGTCTGATGCTGGCCGACTTCTTCGAGCTTCGTCCGCTTCGTCGCCGCGGAGACTCCGTCGCGCTTCAGATAGATGTGGATGCATTGCGTGCAATACGTCGCGCTCTCGCGCGCTGATTTGCACCGCGGGCAGAACGTCCGCCCGCATTTGATGCACGATCCCGCCACGCCGTGTCTGCGGCGCTTGACCAAAATCAGCGGGGCGAAAATCGCGGCGAGCAATCCGGCGATCGTCATCGGATTGCGCGCGCTCACGAGCGGATCGAACACGGAGTAGTTGCCGAACAGCGCGCGTGCCGCGCCGCTCTTCGAGATGCGCGCCGACGTGTCCCACGCCTCCGAAATCGGCGGCCGGTACATCACGATCTTCATGCCGGAAGGGTTCGACATGATGCGCTCGATCGAATTGCGATCGATTTTCTTCGCCTGGTCGAGCTCCTTTGCCTGATCGTCGAACTTGTACGTCTCGCCGCTGGCGATCGAGTGGTTGTAGAACGCAATCGCCAGGCGGGGATCGAGCTCCTCGGCGCGCGAGTATTCGATGATCGCGGCCGGGAAGTCGTTGTCGAGGAAGTGCAGATTGCCGAGATTCACGTGTGCGCCGGCGGTGTCGCGCAGCTCCAGCGAGCGCCGGTACTGCGACGCCGCCTCCGCCTCGTTGCCATCCTGCAACTCGAGGTTGCCGAGCAGCAGGCGCAGCATCGAGCTGTCAGGGGCGACGGTCACGACGTCCTGCAGCCGGTGCAACGCCTCGGGATAGTAGCTCTGCTCCTCGCTGGCGATCGCGGAGAGGACGACGGGTCCGTCGACGCCGGCGATCCAGTGCGCGTTGAGATCAAGGGCGATCGGCAGCGCGGCGATGATCAGCGCGAGCACGATGATGAGCACGCGCTCGATCGCTCCGGCGTAGGCGAAAAAGATGACGAACCAGTACAACAGCAGCCACATCGGCCCGAGCCAGACGAAGATCGGCAGGAACAACAGCGCGAACGCGAGCACCGTCACCGACCCGCCGTGGATGCGCTTGCCGAGGATCTCGCGGAAGTCGTGCGCCATGGAGCGGCCGTAGCGGACGAAGAGCGCAATGGCGAACACGATCGACGTCAGCGCAATCGCAGCGAGGGCGACGATCAGGAAATCCGACTGGCTCAAGAGGCGCGTCCGATATTTCTTGAAGACGTCGGCGAAGCCGCGAAACGCCGTCGGCACCGCGCGTCCCCAGTTCTGTTCCTGCGACGCTTCATCCGCTTTGCTGAACGCGACCGCGGCATCGTTCGGATCGAGCTGGTCGGCGTACTTGTTCCCCCAGTCGGCCGCGAGACGATTGCCGTGCTTGAGCGATTGCCGCGCGAGTGCAACCGCGGACTGCGCGTACTGCGGGTAGTTCTTGATGCCGTATTGCTTGCCGACTTCGATCAGCTGATTTGCGGCACGCGTGGCGCCCTCGGTGTCGCCGGCGTCGACCGCGGAGGTCGCCTGCGACCACACGTCGCGCGGCGCAATCTGATCGGCGCGTGCCCCGACAACACCCAGGCACACCCACGCGAGGATCGAAGCGACCAGGCGACGCTTTGTCATTCAGTCAAATGGTCTTGGTTCGTTGGACGAATGCCAGCTTCAATTCTCCCAGATGTGCGGTTAAAAAGTCCTCTTCTTCCTCGGTCAGGTTCCCGGCGGTCTTGTCCTTGAGCATCGTGAGGATCTCGATCATCTGCCGCGCGGCACCGGTATCGACGGTCGTTTTCGGCTGATACGGGTTCCGCAGCATTCCGAGCGACATGTACGCCTGCGCGATCAGCGGCTCGACGAAATCGCTGAATGCGGTGCCCGGATTCTGCGCTTTGTCGGCGAGCGTCCGCCGCCGGTCTCCGCCGGGCGGTGGCCCGTCGGTTCGCGTCCGGCGCTCTTCCTGAGGCTGGCTGGCGGCAGGTTTTTCCGGGGCCGGCGGCGCTTCGACTCTCGCGAACGAAGGTTCGACCGGCTTGATTTCTTTTCGAAATTCTTCGCGGATGTCGCCCTCGGGCGTGAAGATCCGCTTGTCGGTGACCTTGATCTGCTCCTTCTGCGGAGCTTTTTCCTTCGCCATTCGAAGAATCAGACTATCACGAGCGTTTCAGCGACTCCCGCAGGAAACGGTCGATCCGTCCCTGCGCATCTTTGGCGTCCGCTTCGACGTAGCCGCCTTTGTTGTTCGGATTCATGAACGCGTGGCCGGCGTCGTCGTAGATCTTGATGTCGAACTGCCTGGAGTCTTTTTTCAGCGCGTCTTCGAACGCGTGCACGTCCGCCGGCGTGATGCCCTGGTCCTTCCCACCGAAGTTGCCGAGCAGCGGCGCATGGATTTTCGCGATGGACGCTGGATCCGTGGCGAGATGTCCGTAATTAATGACCGTCGCTGCGATCCTCGGCTCGGCGAGCGTGAGATCGAGCGAGAAGCCGCCGCCCATGCACCAGCCGATGACGCCGATGCGGCTCGCGTCGACATCCTCTCGGCTCGCGAGATAGTCGAACGCCGCTTTGAGATCGGCGATCGCGCGGTCCTGCGGCAGCCCGCGCATGAGCTCGTGCGCGACCTCGGGCGTTGTCGCCACTTTTCCGCGATACAGATCGGGCGCGAGCGCGACATATCCGTCGTTCGCGAAGTGGTCGGCCTGATCTTTGACCCAATCGTTCAGCCCCCACCATTCCTGAATGACGATGATGCCCGGATGTTTACCGGCGCCGGCGGGCTCGGCGAGATATCCGCTGCCGTTTCCGGCGAGCGAATCGAAGGTAACGGTTCTTCCTTTGGCGAAAACCGCAGGAGACACGAGCGCGAGAGCGATTGTGAATAGCAGTGTTCGTCGCATGGCGGCGAACGATACTACACGTGCCGCCGGCTCCACGTGCGACGCCACGGTTCGTCGCGAAGCGTTCGGATCATCGCATGATGGACGGTCGGATCGGCAGCGATGCCCTGATGGCCGTCAAAGACGACGAATGCGTTCTCGATTGTGCCCGACGGCGGCAGATCGAGATCGTCGGCGTATTTCGTGTGCTCCCTCGAGCGCGGCGTTCCTGTGCGTTGTCTGTTGTCGGTTGTCAGTCGCCATTCGCTAGAATCCGCCGCCTCTGACAACTGACAACTGACAACTGACAACTGACAACTTTCTTGCGCATTTTTCAGATTCTCGAATTCAACCAGTTCAACACCGGCTCGGTGCACCAGATGTTCCAGGCCGCGGCGGGTCTGCGCGCGCGTGGGCATGAGGTGACGGTGATCAGCCGTCCGGACGCGATGCTGCAGCAGCGCTGCGCGGAGCGCGGGATCGCATTCGCCGGCATCGCGATGCGGCATCAGCTCGACATCGCAAGCATCCGCAAACTGCGCGCTCTCGTCCGGGAGCGGAAGCCGGACGTCATTCACGTGCACAAAGGCATCGCGCACGCGCTCGCGCTCGCCGCGACGTGGCGCGATCCTGTCGGTGCGTTCATCGTCAACCGCGGCGTTTCGTTTCCGCTCGACTTCTGGAATCGCGGCAAATTCCGCACGCGGCGCGTCGACCGCGTCGTCGCCGTCTGCGAGCAGATCCGACAGGTCGTGATCGCGTCGGGCAAGCTGGCGCCGGAGAAAGTGGTGGTGATCTACGCCGGCACCGATGTGAAGGAATTCGATCCGGCGAAGTGGAATCGCGCCGAGTTTCGACGCGAGAAGAGAATTGCTGACGATGTCTTCCTCGTCGGACAGGTCGGCGTGCGCGACTGGAAAGGTTGGAAGGAGCTCGTCGACGCGGCGGTGATCGTGAAGGCGGCGCACGTCGCGCTCATCGGCTGCCGCAACGAAACGGAAAAAGCGGAAGTGATGACGTACGCGCGCGAACGCGGGGTCGCCGATCGTGTGCTGGCCGTCGAATATCGCGCCGACATGCCGCGGGTTCTCGCCGCGTGCGACGTGGTCGTCGACGCGTCGTGGGCGGGGACCGGGATCACCGGAACGATTCGCGAGGCGATGGCGATGGCGAAGCCGGTGATCGCGACGAATTGCGGCGGCAACGCGGAGCTCGTGTCGTCGCCCGATGTCGGCTGGCTCATTCCACCGCGCGACGTCGACGCGCTGGCGAAGGCAATTGCGGAAGTCGCCGGCGATCGCGATCGCGCCCGGGCGGTTGCGAAAAACGCGCGCGAGCACATCGAGCGCGGATTCTCGAGCGAGCTGCGGATCACGCGGCTCGAATCGCTTTACGCTACGGTTTTAGAACGTCGATCGGCGGACCGTTCTCCGGCGTGACCGTCAGCTCGGTGTAGATCCACTTGCCCGCTTCGCGCGTGGCCACCGCATGAACGTCGGCCTTGCCTTTCGGGCCGTGAATCGGGAACGTGAAGTCGGCGTCGCCGCCCTGGTCCTTGATGTTGACGCTTCCCTTCAGCCACCATCCCGCTTCGACCGGCGATCCGAGCGCTTCGGTGACGCGCGGGTCCGACGTGGCGCGGACCATCGCGCCGCGATAGATGTCGCTCGACTTGATCGTGCCGACGACGAATACGGCGATGCCCGCGGCGATCGCGGCGCAAACGAGGATGACGGCGCCGCAGCCGATGCAGCCCCACTTCCAGCAGCCGCTCGATTTCTGCGGTGCCGGAGCTCCGGGGATCGGAGGTGCAGCGCGTGGTGGGGGAGGCGGTGTGTATGTCGTGGTCACGCCAACAGTTTACGCCAGGGCGCGCACGTGTTCGTCGACGCTCGCTGCCAGGCCTTCCATGTCGTAGCCGCCTTCGAGCAGGGAGAGCACGCGGCCGCTCGCATGACGCTCGGCCGCTTCGACGATGCGCCGGGTCATCTCGCCGAACGCCTGCTCGCTCACGCGCATGCCGCCGAGGGGGTCGCGGCGGTGGGCGTCGAAGCCGGCGGAGATCAGGATCGCGTTCGGCCGGTAATCATCGATGATCCGCACGATCTCACCTTCGACTGCGCGAAGGTAATCGGCGTCGCCCGTGTCTTCGGGAAAGGGAATGTTCTTCGTGAAACCGCGGCCTTTCTCGAGGCCGATCTCGTCCGCCGCGCCGGTCCCCGGATAGAACGGATAGCGGTGCATCGACGCGTAATAGACGTCGTCGCGGTCTTCGAACAGATGCTGCGTGCCGTTGCCGTGGTGCACGTCGAAATCGAAGATGAAGACGCGCTCGATGCCCTGCTGCTCGCGCAGCCACTCGGCGGCGCACGCGATCGTGTTGAAGAAGCAGAAGCCCATCGCTTCGAAGCGTTCGGCATGATGGCCCGGCGGTCGCGCGATGACGAACGATCGGCGCACGCCGAAGAGCATGTCGTCCGCCGCGCGCAGCGTGGTGGCCACGGCGGCTTTCGCCGCTGCGAACGTCTGCGACGAAATCGGATTGTCGAGCGAATGGAACAGGCGCATTCCGGCGCGGCATGCCTCATCGAGCTCCTGCTCGTAATCGTCCGCGTGCACCTTCGCGATGATCCGGCTCGTGTCGCCGTGCGGCTCCGGATCGTGCACGACATGCCCGAGCATCCCGGCACGGCGCACGCCCTCGAGCGCGGCATCGATGCGCGACGCGGTTTCCGGATGACCGATGCCCGTGTCGTGTTTGTAAAAGAGTGGATGCGTGTAGATGTTGAGCATTCGTTTTCACCCCAGAGAGGCGGAGTTCACAGGGGATTCTCCGTGTTCTCTGTGCCTTTGCGGTGAATCCGCATGGTACAACTCACGAACGAGTGAGCCGCATTCTCCGCATTGTCCTCATCCTGCTGCTGACCGGGTTCTTTGTCGCGCTTTTTCTTTGGAACAGCAATCTTCGCGACGTCTGGCACATCCTTCTTCGCACCGATCCGGGATGGTTCGCCGCCGGTCTCATCGTCAACGGCTCTGCGCTCATCTTCCGGACGATCCGCTGGCGGGTGCTGCTCGACAACGAACATCCGCCCGCGTTCTATCCGACATTCTTCTCCACCGCGATCGGCTACATGATCTCGACCGTGCTGCCGATTCGCGCCGGCGACGTCGCGCGGCCGGCGCTCCTTTCCCGCCGAACTCCGATTCACTTCTCCTCGGCACTCGGCACGGTGCTCACCGAGCGCGTGCTCGATCTGATCAGCATTCTTTCGATTTTCCTGATTTTCTGCGGCACGCACTGGAGTGACTTCAATCACGCCGTGGTGCGCATCGGCGGCGTTACAGCGGCCGGGATGCTTCTCGCCGTGTTCGTGATGATCCTGTCGTTTCGATTTTTTCAGAGCGGCGTGCGGCGGTTTCACACATGGCTCGGGCGTTATCTGCCGGAGCGTTTTCGCGCGGGATGGATGCGCTTCTTCGACACCTTCGTCGCGACGCTGCGCATCACCGAGCGGCCGGCGGCATTCGCAATCGTGGTCGCGGCGACGGCGTGCATCTGGGCGTGCCTCACGTCGCAGTTCTGGCTCGTCCTGATCGCCGCGCATCACCCGCTGCCGTTCGACTCGTCGCTCTTTCTCAATGCATCGACCACGATCGGCATCGCCATTCCGACGCCCGGCGGCATCGGCGGTTTTCACAAAGTGTGTCAGTACGTCCTGACGACGTTCTACGGATTCGATGTCGATACCTCGGTCGCCGCCGCGGTTTTGTTGCATGTCGTCGGCACCCTTCCGGTGGTGCTGATCGGGATGATTCTTTTTTTGCGCGAGGGCTTGAACTGGCGCCAGCTTTCGCAGGAGACTCGCGCCGAACAAACGTGATATACGGGAATGCGCGTTGCAGAGGAACTCGGCCGTTCCCCGCGACCCGAGGACTCGATGACTGAACCGAACGAAACCGCCAAAGAAGAGGCGATCAAGATTCCGGACGTCCTTCCGGTGCTTCCGCTGAAGGACCTGGTGATCTTCCCGTTCATCATCGTGCCGCTGTCGGTGTCGCGCGAGAAGTCGATCAACGCGGTCGATCAGGCGCTTGCCGAAAACCGCGTGATCATGCTGACCGCGCAGAAGGATTTTCAGAACGAAGATCCGGGCGAGGATGATCTCTACCGCGTCGGCACCGTGGCCATCATCATGCGCATGCTCAAGCTGCCCGACGGCCGCATCCGCATCCTCGTGCAGGGCCTCTCGCGCGCGCGCATCGATTACTTCATCCAGACCGCGCCGTTCTTCAAAGCGAAGATCACGCGCATCGAAGAGCCGGCGACGAAAGAGCGCTCGCTGGAGATCGAAGCGCTGGTGCGCGCCGTCAAGCAGAACCTCGACCGCGCGGTCTCGCTCGGCAAGAACATCTCGCCCGAGGTGATGGTGATCGCCGCGAATCTGGACGATCCGGCGCGCCTAACGGACCTCGCCGCATCCAATCTCGATCTGAAGCTCGAGGAAGCACAGCAGATCCTCGAGACGATCGACCCCGTCGAGCGGCTCAAACGCGTCAATGAGCTCCTCACGCGCGAGATCAATCTCCTCACGATGCAGCAGGAGATCTCGTCCGCCGCGCAGGGCGAGATGAACAAGTCGCAGCGCGAGTACTTCCTCCGCCAGCAGCTCAAAGCGATTCAATCCGAACTCGGTGAAGGCGAAGAGCTGACCGAAGAGGTCGAGAACTACCAGAAGAAAATCGAAGAGAAGGCCATCCCCGGCGAGGCGCGCGAGGAGATCGAGAAGCAGATCAAACGTCTCGAGCGGTCGCATCCCGATTCCGCCGAGACGTCGATCATCCGCACGTATCTCGACTGGATGACCGGCCTGCCATGGGGCGTGATGTCGGCGGACAACCACGACCTCGGCCGCGCGCGCACGATCCTCGACGAAGACCACTACGACCTCGAGAAGATCAAAGAGCGCATCCTCGAATATCTCGCGGTGCGCAAACTGCGCGGCGCGAAGATGAAGGGCCCGATCCTCTGCTTCGTCGGACCGCCCGGCGTCGGCAAGACCTCGCTGGGCCGCTCGATCGCGCGCGCTCTCGACCGCAAGTTCGTACGCATCTCGCTGGGCGGCGTTCGCGATGAGGCTGAAGTTCGCGGGCATCGGCGGACGTATGTCGGCGCGCTGCCCGGCCGCATCATCCAGGGCATCAATCAGGCGCAGACCTCGAACCCGGTCTTCATGCTCGACGAAGTCGATAAGATCGGCGCCGACTATCGCGGCGATCCGTCGAGCGCGCTGCTCGAAGTGCTCGACCCCGAACAGAACTTCTCCTTCCGCGATCACTACCTCGGCGTCGCCTACGATCTGTCGAACGTGATGTTCATCGTCACGGCAAACGTGCTCGACACGATTCAACCCGCGTTCCTCGATCGCATGGAAGTCATCCGCCTCTCCGGCTACACCGACGAGGAGAAGCTGATGATCGCCAAGCAGCACCTGATCCCGAAGCAGATGGAAGAAAACGGGATCAAGGAAACCGAAGTCATTTGGACCGACTCGGGCATCACGAAGATCACCACCGGCTATACGAAAGAAGCCGGCCTTCGCAATCTCGAGCGTGAGATCGGCACCATCTGCCGCAAGATCGCCGTCGAAGTCGCGGAGGGGAAAGGCCAGCAGAGCTACCGCATCACCGACGCGAACATCGAGAAGTTCCTCGGTCCCATGAAGCATTTTGCGGAGGAGCTGCTCGAGCGCGATCAGGTCGGCGTGGCGACCGGCCTCGCATGGACCGCTGTCGGCGGCGACATCCTCTTCATCGAAGCGATTGCCGTTCGCGGCAAAGGGAAGCTCGTGCTCACCGGTCAGCTCGGCGATGTCATGAAGGAATCGGCGCAGGCCGCGCTGACGTACGCTCGCGCGCATGCCGAGGAGCAGGGGATCGCGAGCGATTACTTCGAGAACCACGATGTTCACATTCACGTGCCCGCCGGCGCGATCCCGAAAGACGGCCCGTCGGCTGGCATCACCATCACGACGGCGATCATCTCGATGATCACCGGCCGGCCGGTGAAGCGAAACGTGGCGATGACCGGCGAGGTCACGCTGCGGGGCGATGTGCTGCCGATCGGCGGCGTCAAAGAAAAAGTCCTCGCCGCGCGGGCCGCGAAGATCAACACGGTCATCCTGCCGAAGCTCAACGAGCGCGATCTCATCGACGTGCCGGAGCCGATCAAGCGCGACATGCAGTTCCACTTCGTCGATCATGTCGAGGAAGTGCTCAAGCTCGCGCTGCTCGATCGGAGTGCGGCCGGCGAGAAGACGACCGAGCGCGCGGGCCGCGAATCGAAGCCGCTCGCCGAGCCGGAGCCCGCCCCCGCCGCGGCGTCGTAACGGAGCCCCGGCGTCGGAATGGAGCCCGCCCTCGTGTCGGAATGGAGCCCGGGCTTTAGCCGGGTGGCTTACCGGCTGAGGCCGGTGCTCCATCTGGCAGCGGTGTCGGATGACGCGCGCCGAGGATGTGGTTGTCCGATCGCTTTCGAGCGGCGTCGGAATGGAGCCCCGGCTTTAGCCGGGCGGCTTACCGGCTGAAGCCGGTGCTCCATCTGGCAGCGGTGTCCGATGACGCGCGCCGAAGAAGTGGTTGTCCGATCGCTTTCGAGCGGCGTCGAAATGGAGCCCCGGCTTTAGCCGGGTGGCTTACCGGCAGAAGCCGGTGGTCCACGCCGCACCGGCGTCGGATAACTGGCCGGGCTCTTCATGCCGTCCTTCGCGACCGCGCGCACGCCGAAGATGTAGTTGTCCTTGGAAATGTCTTTCGCGGTGTAAGCCGTCTCTCTTCCGACCGCGACCGAATGCGTCCACACGGGCGACGTGGTGTCGCGCCAGACCACTTCGTAATGATCGAAATAGGGCTCGCTGTTCGCCGTCCATTCCAGATCGGTGTCGTTTGTCAGCCGAGTCGTCAGGATGTGCACGTCCTTCGGACGCGCGGGAGCGAGGGCGAGCGTCGCGAGCGTCGCGGTATTCACGCGCGCCACATTGGCGATGTAGCTCCACTTGTCGAATTCCGGCAGATCGCCGTACTGGATGCCGTTCTCGACGCGCACATTCTGATGCTGATGATGGTAGTTCTCGTGAGGCTCGGTGAAACGAATCGCGGGGTAGCCCTGCTCGAGGAACGGCACGTGATCGCCGCTGCGAAGATATCGATCGCGCCGGTAAATCATCCACACGTGAAAGTTCGGGATGTACTTCCCGGCGGTATCGACGATCAGGCGCGCGAGCTGCCGCGACGTCGAATCGTTCTCGCCTCCGATCGCCGGCGTGACCTGATTCGCTTCGGCGAAGACGCGCAGCGTGTTCGTGCCGTTGCCGACGATGTCGTTGTCGAGCATCCCGTCGATGTCCCAGTCCTTCTCTTTCGCCTGCTTCGCGAAATACGTCGAGCCGTAGAGGCCCTGCTCCTCGCCGGCGACGGCCATGAAGATTACCGTGGCGTTGAATTTGTGCGGCGCCATCACGCGCGCCGCTTCAAGCGCGACCGCAACGCCCGAGGCGTCGTCATCGGCGCCGGGCGCATCGCATTGCGCATCGGTCGGACTCGAACACATCGAATCGTAATGGCCGCTGACGACGTAGATGCGATCGGGCGACTCGGTGCCGCGCAGCGTGGCGACGACGTCGGTGATCTTCGTCGGCGACGGGATGCGATTTCCCGGCTGCTGCTCGTACGACACCAGCTCGACCGACATGCGGCCGTCCGACGTTTTTGCGATGTCTTCGAACTGCTGATCCAGCCAGTCGCGCGCGGCGCCGATGCCACGCTTCGGATCGTCCTGCGACGAGAGCGTGCTGCGCGTGCCGAACGAGACGAGCGTGCGCACGGTGTGCTCGACGTGACGCGCATCGATCTGACGCATCATCTGCGGAATGGCGGTTGCGAGGAGAATTGCTGCGATCACAGGCGTGCGATCAGCTTCTGCGCGTATGGAAGGAGCGATGCGCCGATGCCGATCTTCACGATGTCGGCGGCGACGAATGGAACGATGCCCATCGTGAAGGCGGCGCGCGGACCGGAGAGAATCGCCAGCCACGCCCAGCCGCCCGCGTAGATGACGGCGAGTGCGATCAGCATCCCCGCGAACGCCCGCGCGATGGAGCTCCCCCAGCCGCGCTCCGAGATCCATCCGGCCACGAACGCGGCGGCCGGATACGACATCAGATATCCACCGGTCGCCGCGACGAGCCACAGCGCGCCGCCGTGGCCTTGCGCGAACACCGGCAGCCCGCTCGCGCCTTCGAGCAGGTAAAGCGCGGCTGCCGCGGCACCGCGCCGTGATCCGAGCGCTATACCAACAAGCAATACAGCGAGCGGCTGCAGCGTCAGCGGCACCGGTGTGAACGGAACGTTGATCGCGATCTGCGCCGCGATGGCGATGATCGCGGTGCCGCCGATCACGAGAAGAATCTGCGTGAGCGCGCGGCGTTGCTCAAGGACGGCCGGGATCGTGTTCGTGTTTGTCATGCATCACCAGTATCGCCGGAAGCAGCGTGATCGCGGCAAGGCCGCTCAAGCCGATTCCGAAAGTCGAAGCATATCCAATCGAGCGAAGGCCGGGATAGTGCGAGAGGGCGAAGGAGCCGTAGCCCACGATCGCCGTCAGCGCGGCCATGATGATCGCCTTGCCCGTCTCGTGCGCCGCCTCGCGGAACGTGAGCGGGTTCTCGATGTACCGCTGCAGCATGTAGATGGCGTAGTCGGTCGCGACGCCGATGATCATCAGCCCGACGAAAATGTTCATGAAGTTGAACTGCAGGCCCAACAACGCCATGAGGCCCAGCATCCCGGTCGCGCCGGCGAGAAAAGGCACGAACGAGAGCGCGGTCATCGTGAGCGTGCGGAAGCTGAGGAACATGAGGATGAAGACGGCGATGAAGCCGATGATCGTCGCGCGCGTCGCGTCCGCTTTCACGATGTGCCGCAGCGTCGCGCTAACGAGATTCACGCCCGTCAGGATGTCGCCCGGATGGCGGCCGGGAATGGCCATCAGCTTCGGCGGGACGTCGCGCGGCCACCGCCCTTCCGACGGATAAACGTAGATCACCGACATCCATCGGCCGTCGATCGGCTTCACGAAGCGGGTGGCGAGCTTCATCAGATCTTTGTCACCGATCGTCTGCAGCGTCACGGGATGCGCCGGCTGCAGCGTCTGCACGAACAGCTTCATGTAGTCCCCGTACGCCTCCGGACGGAACCCGTTTGCGACGAGCGCTTCGTTGAAGGTCCTGCTGATTCGCGCCGGACTGAACCGGTCCGTGCTGCCGCGCCGCAGCGCGTCGATGATCACCTGCTGCTGCTCGACCGGCGGCAGAAACGTGGAGATGGACTGATACGAGGCGATCGTATGATCCCGCACCAGCGGATCCAGATCGTGCGCCGCCGCCTCGGTTTTTTGCAGCACGCCGTCGAGCGTCTTTCCGCTCGTCACGTACATCATGAAATCGAACGACTGCCCGAACTTCTTCGTGATCTTTTCCTGAGTCAGCACGCCGGGATTTCCTTTGGCGCGGAGGTCCTGGATGTTGTCGCTGAACTGCACGCGCGTCGCGAGCGCGCCGCAGATCGCGACGAAGACGATCCAGATCGCGATCGTGACCATCGGCCTCGCCACGGCGATGTCGATCAGCTTTCCGGCGCCGAACGAGTGCAGGTACAGCTTCGGCCGTTTCTTTTTCTCCATGCGCTCGGAGTCGACGACGAGCGCCGGCAGCAGAAACATGACGCAGAGCAGAAACAGGAGAATGCCGGTACCGGTGAGAAATCCGAGCTGCGTCATTCCGCGAAAATCGGTCGCGAGAAACGCGTAGAACGTTCCGGCCGTCGTGATTGCCGCGACGACGACGCCGGGCAGCGTCGTATGGATCATCGTGCGGACCGCGTGCGCCATCTCGACCGTGCGATTGCGCTCGTCGACGTAGCGGCCGTACATCACCGTGATGAAGTCGATGCCGAGGCCGGCGAGGAGAGCGGCGAAGCCGGCGCTGGCTTGTGAGAGCACGCCGTAGACCAGTCCGGCGATTCCGAACGTCAGCGCGAGCCCGAGCGCGAGCGGCGCCCCGGCGTACACGATCGACGCCGCGCGACGGAACGCATACAAAAACAGCGCGAGCACTCCGAAGAACGAGCCCAGAACATTCGCAATGATGTCCTGCCGAATGAGGTCGGCGTCTCCGATGGCAATCGCGTAGCCGCCGCTGTGCTCGATCACCGGCAGCGGCAGGCCGGCCGGCTTCGTTTTCTGAAAATCGCTGAGCGCCCTCGCCTCGATCAGCGAGCTGTCCGCGAGCAGCTGTTTCGCGAATGGCACGTCCTGCGCAGGCCGGTTGGGTTTGATCAGCATGAGGAGCATCGAGTGATCGCTCGACATGTAGTAACCGCTCGATGCGTCGAGCTTGAATCCGCCGCCCGCCGACTGAAACTTGCGGATGAAAATCGGAACGAGATTGAACGGGTCGTACTGGACCAGCTGCTTGAGCGCGAACGACTGCGGCGTTTCGAGCAGAGCGCGATTGCGCGCCACCGACTCGCGGATTCCGGCGTCGGAGAGCTTCGCCGCGACCTGGTCGAGCTCCGCCGGCGTGAGAAAGAGCAGCGCCTTCGGCAGAATCACTTCGACGAAATCGAGCGGATTGGGGATCTTGTACGTGACGTCCTCGATGCGCGGATCTTTTTTGTATCCGTTGGCAATCGCGTCGATGAGTGAGTCGTACTCGTGAACATCGCGTCCGGGCGGAAGATTGACAATGACGATGTGGTAATCGATCGTGCCCATGTCGCGCAGGACTTTTCGAAAATCGTTCACCTGCTTGTTGTTCTGCGGAATCAGATTGAGCAGGTCGGGGTCGAAGGTCAGGCGCGACGCCGCGACGACCGCCAAAGCCGCTACGATCAGCGCGCCGATGATGATTTGCTTGCTGCGGCGAAGGCAGAGGTCTGCGAGGGAGTCGAGGAGTCGGTCGATCAAAGCGAGCGGGGATAACATGCGCATTCGGGCGAGTCAAGAGCACGGCCTGCGGAACGGTGCGGCTCAGGCCTGGCGCCCCGCCCCTTCGAGCTTCGCCGTTCGAGGCGTTTGTCTCGTCTTCGTGCTGCTTCTTTCGGCCACCGCATGCCAGCGCGCCGAGCCGCTCACCGCGTCCAAAGCCGATGAGATTCTGCGGGCGTTCATGTTCGAGCGTCAGCCGGTGTACGCGGAAGTGCCGCAGAAGGTCTGGTGGAACGCCCGCTACCCGAAGGACGACTACGACGACAAATCGCTGCGCACGCTCGACAACCTCGCGCGCGCGGGCTACGTCACGGTGACGAGATCGGAGTCGAACGGCACCACCGCATTCGTTGCAAACATCACCCCGAAAGGATTTCCCATCCTCGGCACCGCGCCCAGCCTGCGCGGTCCGGTGTTCCGCGGAATGATCTGCTACAAGAAATACGACGGCGTCCGCAATTTTCAGCGGCACCCCACCGAGCCGACCGTCGGACATGCGGAGCTCGTCTGGCACTACACCGATCCGACGCCGCTCTATCCGGTCTTCGAGACCAAGATCAACAAGCCGCTGAACACGCCGTTCGCTTCTCTCGTTTCGTTCTACTACAAAGACCACGAGTGGAAGTTCGATGTCACCGTCCAGAAGACCGAGGCCGACTGATTCCGAGCGTGGCGCGGAGCTGCATTGACGCGCAGCAAAGCGGGTCTGATCGCATCGGTTGACTCTTCAGTGGACGCGCAGTTGACTCCTCGCTGGGCTCGGAGTTCAGCGCAGCAGCGCGATCGCGGCCATCGCCGCCGCTTTTTCGTCGGCGGTCCACGGCGGACCGGCGACGCGCTTCATTTCGGCGATTTTCTTTTTCTGCGCTTCGGTCACTTCGCTGGCCGGATCGACGAACGCGTGCGACTCGCGTCCGTTTGCCTTCGCTGCCTTCTCGATCACCGCGCGAAACAGGACGCCCTCGGCCGCATGAGCGCGGATGTGCGGGTTGCCGATGCGCTCGAGTTTGCGATCGGCGGGGCCGACCACCCCGATGCACGCGACCTCGTAGCCGCGCGATTCGATTTCTTTGATGAGACGCCGAAGCTCGCGCGCCGCGATCTGCTCGATCGTCACGATCGCCGGCTTCACGGCGATCACCGACTCGCTCCACGGCATCTCCATCACGTCGTGGTACGGCTGCTTCGTCGACCGGTCACAGAGCATCACTTCCTCGCGGACGAGGAATTCCATCGGCTCCGCGATTGCGACCGCGATCGCACGGCCGGTCTTCGATTTGAGGCCGATCGCCGCCTGCTTCATCGCTTCATCCGCCGCAGTCCGTTCGGCGTGGCGATGATCGCTTCGCTCGCTTCGCGTGGAAAGAATCCGGTCTCGACCACGCCCGCGTTGTCGCGAATCTGAGCGACGAGATCCGCGATCTCGACGTGGGCCGGCACGCGAAGATCGAGAATGCGATGACCCTCATCGGTGATGCGCGGTCCATTCGCGTCCATTCGCAGCGACGGCTTCAGTCCCATCGCCGTGAATCGCTCGGTGAGGACGTCGAGCGCGAACGGCGTGACCTCGACCGGCAAGGCGCCCGTGCCGAGGCGATCGACGAGTTTCGATTCGTCGGCGATGACGATGAAGCGCTTCGCGGCCTGTTCGACGATTTTCTCGCGCAGGAGCGAGCCGCCGCGGCCCTTCACCAGACGAAGCTGCGGATCGATTTCGTCGGCGCCGTCGATCGCGAGATCGAGCGGTGCGATCGCGGCGAGCCGATGGATCTCGATTCCCACCGACTGGGCCTGCGCATCGGTGCGGTTCGATGTGCTCGTGCAGCGGACGCCTTTCAATCTTCCGGTGGACATCGCCTCACCCAGCAGTCCCACGAACTCCTCGGCCGTGCTTCCCGTGCCGAGGCCGAGAGCCATGCCGCTGCGGACCTCGTCGAGGGCGGCGCGCGCCGCCGCGATTTTCATCTCCCGCGCATCCATCAGTAACCTCCCGCCGCGCCGCCGTGGCGCGGATCGGACACGGCGGTGATGCGGCGCGTCTCGATCATCAGCGCTTCGACGTCGCCGATCGATTCGACCTCGCGCATTCCGTGGCCCATCGCCCGAAGCCGCGCGACGACGGCGGCAGGCATTTTCAGGTATTCGTACGAGATGTCGTCGGGGTTCGCCTGCTGGTCGAATCGCGGCGCGGCGACCGCGTCGGGCAGCGACGTTCCGAAGAACGCCACGTTGAAAAAAATCTGCAGCAGGATGTTGGGGATCGCCGGGCCGCCGGACGAGCCGAGCACGAGGTACGGCTCTCCGCGGCGGAGGATGATCATCGGCGCGTCCGACGTCGCCATGCGATTGCCGGGACTGACGAGATTCGGCGACGGCTCCTTCGTCGCGAAGTCCTTCATCGAATTGTTCAGCACGAATCCGCAGTGCGGGGCGACAAAACCGCTGCCATTCTCGTCGCCGAGGCTCGTCGTCACGGCGGCGATGTTGCCGTGCGCGTCGACGATGCTGAAGTGTGTCGTGTGCGGGCTCGCGGCGGCAACCGGCGCGTTCGTGAGCGAGATCGTCGGCGTTGCGCGCAGGGGATCGATCGACGCGCGCCACTGCTTGACGCGCTCCGCCGACAGCAGCTCGCGATAGGGCGTGCGCTGCGTCGTCGGATCGCCGACGTAGCGATCGCGATCGATCGCCGCCCGCCGTGCCGCTTCGGCCATGAGATGCATCGTCGCTGCGCTGCCGCTCTTCAAATCGAATCCGCTGAGGATCGTCAGCTCTTCGCTGATCATCAGGCCTGCGGCGGACGGCGGAGGCAGCGTGTAGATGTCGAATTCGCGTTCCGTGACTTTCATCGGCGCGCGCCAGACCGGTTTGTATTCGCGGAGATCGCGCAGCGAAAGAATGCCGCCGCCCGCGCGTGCGCCTTCGACGATACGCGATGCGATTTCGCCGTCGTAGAAATCGCCGGCGCCCTTGTCGGCGATGCGATCGAGCGTCGCGGCGAGGTCGGTGTTCTTTTGATCGCGCGCGAGAAGCGCTGCCGGCGCGACGAGGTCTCTCCATGTCATCGAGCCGAAGCGCTCATACATCGCGGCGAGACCGGCGACGGTGCCCGGCACGGCGGCGGAGATTGCGCCGTCGTGCGGAAGAGCCTTCCCGAAGCGGTCGCGGGTTGCTGCCAGAGGCGCGACCTCCTGAAAATCGAGTGTCCACACCGATCGCGTGGCGGCGTCGTAGTAGACGAGAAATCCTCCGCCGCCGATGTGACCGAGCGCGAGCGCGGTCGCGACCGCGGCGTCGATCGCGTTTCCGCCGCGCTCGAGCACGCTCAAGCCGATTCGCGTCGCTTGTGGAGAGGACGTCGCGATCGCCGCGTGCTGCACCACCGCGACCGATCCGGCGCAGAGCGGCGTCGCCGCGAGCAGCGCCGCAACCGCGACCGCGATGCGTTTCACCGCTTGCGGCTCCGCCGCGTGATCGTGCGATTGCGGTCCCAGATGATTTTCAGACCTTCGAGCGTCAGGTCGTCGACGACGTCTTCGATGTGCTCGCTGTCGCGCGCGAGGAGCGCCGCCAGCCCGCCGGTCGCGAGGACTTTCTTCACGGCGGGCAGCTCCGCTTTCATCCGCGCGAGGATTCCATCGACGAGGCCGAGGTATCCGAAGTAAAGGCCGGATTGCATGTTGACGACGGTGTTCGTGCCGATGACGGTCGGCGGACGGCGAATGTCGACGCGCGGCAGGCGCGACGCGCGCGCGAACAGCGCCTCCGCCGAGATGCTGATGCCCGGCGCGATCACGCCGCCGACGTATTCCGCGGTCGCGGTGACTACGTCGAACGTCGTCGCGGTGCCGAAGTCGACGATGATCGACGGACCGCCGTACCGCTCGAACGCGGCCACGCAGTTGACGATGCGGTCGGCGCCGACTTCCTGCGGGTTGTCGACGCGAATCGCGATGCCGGTCTTCACGCCCGGCTCGACGAACAGCGGCTCGAGTCCGAAATGCTGCTCCATCATCCACGCGAACGCGCGATTGAGCGGCGGCACGACCGACGAGATGATCGCGCCTTCGAGCGACGATGCGAATTCGCCGATGAGCTGCTTTGTCAGGATTCCGTACTCGTCGGCGGTGCGCTCGCGCGCCGTGGCGAGCCGCCACGATCCGGCCAGCTGATCTCGCAGGTAGACGCCGAGGACGACGTTGGTGTTGCCGACGTCCACGACAAGGAGGTTGGACATCGTGAATAGGTTACCGGTTCCCGGTTGCCGGTTGCCAGTTTACGCTTCGCAGTTCGCAGTTCGCAGTTCGCAGTTCGCAGTTCGCAGTTCGCAGTTCGCAGTTCGCGGTTTGTGGTTCACGATTCACGGTTCACGGTTCGTGGTTCGTGGTTCGCGCGTCGTGGTTCATGGGTCGTGGGCTGGGATGTGGTTAATGGGTTGTGGTGTTTGTCGTCGCGCGCCGACGATTCCCTTCTCGTTTGCAATCTGTTGCGGTTACCGTCCTCGCCGTCAGCCGTCAGCCGCTACCCGCTACCCGCCACCCGCTACCCGCCAATGAGGTCGCCGGCGCTGATGGTCAGCACCTCGTCGCCGTTGCGGAGCTGCGCGCGGCCCTGATCGTCGATCCCGAGCCACGTGCCGCTCTCCGTGCGCTCGCCGATGACGCAGGTGATGCGGTCGCCCGTCTTGTGGATTGCGTTGCGGCGCCATTCCTGGAGCACGGCTTCGCGATCGAACGGCGCGCTCAGCCTCCGATCCAGATGCTTGATGAACTCCTCGGTCGCCGCGGCAATGCCGTCGAATTTCGCGGCGACTTCGCTGATGGCGATGGCGTTCGGCCGGTTCTCCTCCTCGACCGGCTCGACGTTGATGCCGATGCCGATCAGCAGGTACGCGCGATCGTCCTGCATGCGCGCTTCGATGAGGATGCCGGCGATTTTCCGGCCGTCGACGAGCACGTCGTTCGGCCATTTGATCTGCGCGCGGACTCCGAATACATCATACAAATATGTAACGATAAAGTTTGCGATTGCGAGGGGCACGACCGACAGGTCGGCGGAGGGGCGCGTCAGCAGAGTCGTGGCGTAGATGCCTTTCCCCGCCGGCGAAGACCACGCGCGCGCGTTGCGGCCGATGCCTGCGAATTGCTCGCCGGCGATGATCAGGGCCTGCGGCAGCGACAGCTCGTTCTCGATACACTCGGCGACGATGCGGCGTGCGACGAGGTTCGTGGAGGCGACGCGCGGGATCAGCGCGATCGACTCGATCGTGCGGAGCCGCTCGACGAGACGCCGCGTGTCGAGTTGGATCATTCACTGATTCTGCATCAGCTTGTCGATGCGCGCTCGCAATTCCGTGTGGCGTGCCTGCGCCTGCTCCACGACCGCGGGCGGTGCGTTGCGGATGAATTGTTCGTTCGCGAGCTTCGCCTCGAGCGACGCGAGCTCCTTCCGGCTCTTCTCGATCTCGCGCTGCGTGCGCTCGATCTGCTCCTGCGTCACGACTTTTTCCGGGAACTCGATGGCGATCGAAAAGCCTTCGACCACGTCATGATGCGCGTCGGCGGGCGCCGTGCCGTCGACCACGACCTCCGTCAGGCGGGCGAGCTCGATCAGCAGGTACCCGTACTCGCTGAAGAAGTTCGCGTCGCGCGGCCGGTCGCAATGGATGAACAGACGGAAGCGGTCTTTCGGCGTGAAGCCGCGCTCCGCGCGCACATTGCGCACCGTCGTGGTGATCGCCTTCACCGCCGACGCGAGCCGCTCTGCTTCCGGATCCTCGAGCACCTCCTCGGCAATCGGATACGGCGCGACCATGACCGACGGCTCCACTCCGCCCAACTTCTGCCAGATCTCCTCGGTGATGAACGGCATGAACGGATGCAGCAGGCGCAGCGAGCGGTCGAGCACTTCGAGCAGCACGCGCTTCGCGTTCTGTTTGTCGGCCTCCGTGCCGTGCTTGCCGAGGAGGACGGGCTTCGCCATTTCGATGTACCAGTCACAGAACTCGTGCCAGAAGAACTGGTACAGCGTGCTCGCCGCTTCGTCGAAGCGGAAGGACGAGAGCGACTTGTTGACGTCGCGCGTCGCGCCGTTGAGACGCGAGAGGATCCAGCGCTCGACCGACTTCAAATCTTCGCGTTCGATCGGCTTCGCCGAGCGGAGCTCCGCGTCGATGTGCATCAGCGCGAATCGCGACGCGTTCCAGATCTTGTTCGCGAAGCCGGAGTAGCCGGCGATCTCGCTCTTCGCCAGCGGGATCTTGTCGCCGGACGCGCGAATGGCGAGCGTGAAGCGGAGCGCGTCGGCGCCGGATTCGTCGATGACGTCGATCGGATCGATGACGTTGCCCTTCGATTTCGACATCTTCTGGTTGTGTTCGTCGCGCACCAGGCCGTGCAGGAAGACGGTGTGGAACGGTGCGCGTCCGGTGAAGCGCAGGCCCATCATGATCATCCGCGCGACCCAGAAGAACAGGATGTCGTAGCCGGTGATGAGGACGTCCGTCGGATAGAAGATCTGCAGGTCGGCAGTGTCGTCCGGCCAGCCCATCGTCGAGAAGGGCCAGAGCGCGGAGGAGAACCACGTGTCGAGGACGTCGGTCTCCTGGCGGATCTCGGTCGAGCCGCACTCCGGGCATCGCGCGGGATCGCGTTCGCTGACGATCGTGTGCCCGTTCGCGCAGTAGAACACGGGCAGGCGATGGCCCCACCACAGCTGGCGCGAGATCGGCCAGTCATAGATGTTCTCCATCCAGTTGAAGTAAGTCGCCTCCCACGTCTGCGGGACGATTTTGATCGTGCCGTTGCGCACGACTTCGAGCGCCGGCACGGCGAGCGGTTTGATCTTCACGAACCACTGCCGCGAGACCATCGGCTCGATGACCGTGTCGCATTTCCCGTGAACGCCGACGCTGTGCGTGTAGTCTTTGGCGCTGCGCAGAAATCCCTCCGCCCGCAGACGCTCGAGCACGCGCTTCCGCGCTTCGAATCGATCGACTCCGGCAAAATCGGCGCCGGCCGCTTCGGTCATCCGTCCGGCTTCGTCGATGACCTGAAGGCGCGGCAGGTTGTTGCGCAGCCCCGCTTCGTAATCGTTCTTGTCGTGCGCCGGCGTGACTTTCACGACGCCCGTCCCGAACTCGCGATCGACGAGGATCGGATCGCCGATGATCGGAATCCGCCGGTTCGCGAGCGGCAGGATGACTTCGCCGCCGATCAGATCGCGATAGCGTTCATCCTCGGGATGCACGGCGACTGCGGTGTCGCCTAACATCGTTTCGGGACGCGTCGTGGCCACGGTCAGGCGCCGCTCGGAGCCCGCGACCGGATAATCGATTTCATACAGCTTTCCGTTCACTTCGCGAAAATCCACTTCGATGTCCGAAATCGTGGTGCGGCAGGACGGACACCAGTTGATGATCGCCAGGTCGCGATAGATCAGGCCGTCGTCGTACAGCTTCACGAAGACGTGCCGCACGGCGCGCGACAGCCCCTCGTCCATCGTGAAGCGCAGCCGCGTCCAGTCGGCGGACGCGCCGAGGCGTTTGAGCTGCTCGATGATTTCGCCGCCGTACTTTTCCTTCCATTGCCATACGCGCTCGACGAATTTCTCGCGGCCGAGGTCGAAGCGCGAGATGCCCTGGCTGGTCAGCTCGCGGTCGACCACCATCTGCGTGGCGATGCCGGCGTGATCGGTGCCGGGAAGCCAGAGCGTGTTGAAGCCGCTCATGCGCTTCCAGCGGATGACGATGTCCTGCAGCGTGTTGACGAGCGCGTGTCCGATGTGCAGACGGCCGGTGACGTTCGGCGGCGGAATGACGATCGAGAACTTCGGCCGCTCGCGGTCGACGATCGGTGTGAAGAATTCACCCCGCTCCCAGAAGGCGTACAGCTTCTGCTCGAATTCTTTCGGGTCGTAGCGCTTTGCGAGTTCTTCCTTCATCGATAAAGGGCGGGATTATAAGTGGCCGGTTCGCAGTTCGCAGTTCCCGCAAGAATGGCGAAGCGCGAGCCGCCAAGTGGTACGCGTGCCGCCGGGAACTGCGAACCGCGAATTGAGAACCGCGAACTGAGCCTGCGAACTCCGAATCATGATCCTCGGAATCGAGACTTCCTGTGATGAAACGTCGGTCGCCCTGCTCGACCACGACGGCAGTGTGCGCGTGAACCTGATCGCGTCTCAGGTGGAGCGGCACCGGCCGTTCGGCGGCGTGGTTCCGGAGATCGCCTCGCGCGAGCATCTGCAGCATCTGTTTCCTCTCGTCGGCCGCGCGCTCGCGGATGTGCATGCGTCGTGGAGCGACGTCGATCGCATCGCGGTGACCGCCGGCCCGGGCCTCATCGGTGCGCTGCTCGTCGGCGTCGCGGGCGCGCAGGGATTGAGCTATGCCCTCGGGATCCCGCTCGTCGCCGTCAATCACCTCGAGGGGCATCTCTACTCGCCGTATCTGCAGCGCGAAGGTCCGGCGATCGCGCTGCCGGACCGCTTCCTCTCGATGGTCGTCTCGGGCGGGCATTCGCAGATCTACGACGTGACCGGCAGCGGCGCCGTGATGCTCAACCGCACGCGCGACGACGCGATCGGCGAAACGTTCGACAAGGTCGCGAAATTCATCGGCCTGCCGTATCCCGGCGGCCCGCAGATCGAGAAGCACGCGAGCGGCGGGACGATCGACCGGAGGCGCTTTCCGCTGCCGGTGCCGCAGTTCAAAGATGGATCGCTCGACTTTTCGTACTCCGGGATCAAGGCGGGAGCGATCCGCATCGCGCGCGAGCTCGGCGTCCGCGCCGGCGGGGATTCGAAGCTCCTCGGCGACTTTTGCGCCACGTTTCAGGATGCGCTGTTTGCGCAGTTGTTCGACCGGCTCGACGCGATCTGGGCAGCGCTGCGCGTGCCCGCGAGCACTCACTCCGGCGCGGGCGCGCCGGCACACATGCCGTCCGAGGTGGCGATCGCCGGCGGGGTGGCGGCGAACGGAACGCTGCGCGAAAAGGTGCTGGCATGGGGACGGGAACGCGGAGTGACGGTGCGGCTGCCGGAGAAGCGCTACTGCACCGACAACGCGGCGATGATCGCCTTCGCCGCACTCCAGCGTACGGCTGAGGCGTCGGATCCGTTGCGCGTGAGCGCGCGTTCGCGCATCGCGTAACCTTTTCCGAGCGCCCGCGTCCTATGGATCGAGCGCTGCGACAAATCGATCTCCTACCTCTCTCAGCCCCGCCCTCGCTCAGGCGGGGCGTAGTTTTTTAGCGATAATCGCGCGCCATGGACGTGGCGATTTCCGGAGGCAGCGGGTTCATCGGCACCGCGGCGGCGGCGCGGCTGGGCCGGCGCGGCGATGAGGTCCGGATGCTGAAGCGCGGCGAAGTGGTGATTGCCGCCGTGAACATCAATCTGGCCGGCGAGAACATCGGCCGCCGCTGGACGCGCGAGCGGAAACGGGGCATTGTCGAGAGCCGCGTCGAGACGACGAGCCGCATCGTCGACGCACGGCCTCGTGTGCTGATCAACGCGTCGGCAGTGGGGTTCTACGGTCTTCGAGGCGACGAGGTGCTCGACGAGTCGGCGCCCTCCGGTTCCGGCTTCCTTGCGGAAGTGACGCAACAATGGGAAGCGGCGGCGCATCGGGCGGACGGCTTCGCGCGCGTGGTGATCCTGCGCTTTGGCGTGGTGCTCGCCCGCGACGGCGGCGCGCTGCGGCAGATGATGCGGCCGTTCCGGTTCGGCGTTGGCGGGCCGGTCGGCGGCGGCAGGCAGTGGATGTCATGGATCGATCGCGAGGACGCCGTCCGGGCCATCGAATGGGCGGTCCACAATCCGGAAGTGCGCGGCACGTACAACATCACGGCGCCGGAGCCGGTGCGCAACCGCGATTTCGCCCGTGCGCTCGGTCGCGCGATGCATCGTCCTTCGCTGTTGCCGGCTCCTGGTTTCGCACTGCGCATTCTCTTCGGCGAAATGGCGGACGAAATGCTGCTCGGCGGTCAGCGCGTCGTGCCGGCGCGCGCGCTGCGCGACGGATTCACGTTTCGCTATCCGACTCTCGAATCGTCGCTCGCCGCTAATTTCGCGACGTGAGCATGTGCCACTCCGGGTCTTCGCGCACGTAACGCGGACGCTTGTCTTTCAGATGGTGCGCGTCGGCGACGGATTCGACGGCCAGCTGAAACTTCGCGACCAGATTCCTCTGCACCGGTTTGGGAAGTGTGTGCAGGTCTTCGATGAGCCGCTGCGTGGCCATCTGCTCGTCGTTGAGCTCCCACGGCGCGATCTCCTTCTCGACTGCGGCGCCGAAGAATTCGGCTTCGGTGAGGCCGTACACCTTCAGCATTCGCTTCAGCTGCGCAAGCTTGAGCGAGCCGATGCGCTGACCGGTTTCGAACGAGCTGATCGTCTTCTCGCCGACGCCGGACAGACGGGCGACGTCCTTCTGACTCAGGCCGCGCGCGCGGCGGATTTCACGTAGCTTCAGCACCAGGTCCATAACTCCTCACTTTCAGAATCGGCGCATCAGTCCGACCACCACTCCCTGGACGCTGACGTCGCGGGCGTGGGCGTAAATCGGGTTCATCAATGCATTCGCCGGCTGCAGGCGGATGCGTTCTCCTTCACGGTAGAGCCGCTTGAGCGTCACTTCGCCGTTGACGTTGGCGACGACCATCTCGCCGTTCTCCGCGCGCTCGCGGCGGGCGATGATCACGTAGTCGCCGTCGAGAATGCCGTCGTCCATCATCGAATCGCCTCGAACCTTCAGGACGAAGTTCTCGCCGCGCGTTGTGAGGTGCTCGGGGACGCTCATCGTCTCATCCGACTGCTGCACCTCGAGAGGCTGACCGGCGGCGATCGTTCCAAACAGCGGAAGCTCGCGGACGCCGGCCGGCGCGTCGGGCGACTGTTTCTCGACGAGCTCGACGCCGCGCTTCTGGTTCCAGTCGCGGCGGATCAGGCCCTTCTTTTCGAGCAGGGACAGATGCTTGTAGACGGTGCCGTAGGAGGAGAAGCCGAAGCGATCGCAGATTTCGCGGTGGGTCGGCGCGATCCCGCGCTCACGCTGGAAGTCGCGGATGAATTGAAGGATGTCGCGCTGCCTTTCCGTCAGGTACTTCATCGCTCCCTCGCAAAGAGCCAATATAGGCGGTAATCAGGCGAAAGTCAAGCGGAAGTTTGGCGGAAGTACCCTAGGGGGGGTAGTGGTCTATTTTGCCGGCCGAGTTGTAACAGGGTCCGATGACGCTCGCGATTTCAGGCAAATTAGACTATCACCGCTGTTCGGGTCGCGGTCCGTTCACTGGCAGCGGTTGACCGCGTCTCTGACGGTGCGCGGCCCCCGAATGACGCCTACCTCTCGCCCGAAACCTCATTCGGCGTCTTTCCGCAGAATGAGCACGGCGTCCTCAGCCATGCCGCGTACGCGGCGACCGTCTCGTCGCGGACAGCGGGAATGATCGATTCCCCGCCGCAGGCGAGACAGTTCGTCACGAGCGAGTGCCCGCCGTTCACCGCCTCCGTCACGAGCGCTGCGAGCTGATGTTGCGACGCCACGGCAAGCGGACGCTGAGGCTTTTGCATCAGACTCCGGTCGCTCGCATCGTACCGCTCCCCGCACGAGCAGATGAAACCTTTACGACTGAGTGTGATCAGGTGTTTGGCCATCTCTCCGGGATCAGTGGTCCGTCGCGCTCGGCGGCGATTCGGGCAGCCACAGCTCGACGCGATTTCGTCCGTGATGTTTCGCCGTGTACAGCGCGCGATCCGCTCGATCGATCA